>JAQYOA010000251.1 GCA_028727605.1 Lachnospiraceae bacterium | reverse complement strand
CTCCCCGGAAGAATTGATGACAAGCTAAGTATCGGATGCAACCGCCTGATTGCCCAGGGAGCATCCATAGCGACTTCGCCGGAAGATGTGCTGGAGGAGCTTGGTATTACGGAAAATCAGAAAAAGCCATTTTTTTCTGTCAGCAGTCAGACGGAAGCAGGGAAAATCTGTGCTGCGCTTTCCGGGAATCGATTATCCGTTGTGGAGCTTCAAAAGAGGACAGGACTGGAGTTTTCGGTCTTAACAAAAGTGCTTCTTTCGTTGGTTCTGGATGGAAATGTGGTGGAGAATCCTCCGGGATGGTACGAACTTGGTGAAAACAAAAAATAGAAAAAAACAGAAAAAGACAACAAAAATTTGCAAATAATCGCAAAAAAGGGAAAAATTTTCAGCACTCAGGCTGGGGAAAAAGGTTTCACAAAAAGAAAAGGACTTGCAAGAAAAAACTTTTTGGTGTATAGTTAGCTAAATTTGTAAACTTTCAGGAGGCAATAGAGTGGCAAAGTATCTGGTAATTGTGGAATCTCCGGCCAAAGTGAAAACAGTTAAGAAGTATCTTGGAGCAAACTATGAAGTGGCCGCATCCATGGGTCATGTCCGGGATCTTCCCAAAAGTCAGCTGGGGATTGATGTGGAACATGATTTTGAACCAAAATATATTACAATCCGGGGTAAGGGGGAATTGCTTGCCTCGTTGAGAAAAGCAGCAAAAAAGGCGGATAAGGTTTATCTGGCAACGGACCCTGACCGGGAAGGAGAAGCAATTTCCTGGCATCTGTCCAAGGCATTGAATCTGGATGAGAGTAAGATGCAGAGGATTACCTTTAATGAGATAACGAAGACTGCGGTGAAGGCATCCATTAAACAGGCGCGGGATATTGATATGAACCTGGTGGATGAACAGCAGGCACGCCGATGTCTGGACCGTATGGTGGGTTATGAGATCAGTCCGCTTCTCTGGAAAAAGATTAAGCGGGGACTTTCTGCGGGCCGTGTTCAGTCAGTGGCTCTTCGGATTATCGGTGATCGTGAAGAGGAGATCAATGCATTTATTCCGAGGGAATACTGGACACTGGAAGCGGAACTTATCATTCCCGGAGAAAAGAAACCGCTTCTGGCAAAATTCCATGGGAAAGGAAATGAAAAAATCCAGATTGAGACCAAGGAGCAGCTGGATGAGATCCTCTGCGGACTTGACAAGGCTTCCTATCAGGTATCAGAGGTGAAGAAGGGAGAAAGGATCAAGAAGGCGCCGCTGCCCTTTACTACCAGTACCCTTCAGCAGGAAGCCTCAAAAGCACTGAATTATTCTACACAGAAGACGATGAGACTGGCACAGCAGCTGTACGAGGGTGTGGAGATTAAGGGAAAAGGAACGGTGGCCCTGATTTCCTATTTGCGTACGGATTCTACCCGTATTTCGGAAGAGGCAGATCTGGCGGCACGGAGCTTTATCAAAGATCAGTATGGAGAAAAATATGCCGCTGTAGGTGAGACAACAGGGAACAAAAACAAAAAGGCACAGGATGCACACGAGGCGATTCGTCCCACGGATGTGACGAACACGCCGGTGAAAATCAAGGATGCACTTCCAAGAGATCTGTTTCGTCTGTATCAGCTGATCTGGAAGCGCTTTGTTGCCAGCCGGATGCAGCCGGCGGTCTACGAGACGATTTCCGCGAAAATCAAAGCAGGCGAATATCTCTTTACCGCATCTTCCGCCCGGATTGCTTTTGACGGATTTATGTCGGTTTACACGGAGGCAGATGAGGAGAAGAAGGAAAACAATGCGGCTGTGCGCACTCTGGAGGAGGGCACCAGTCTGACACTCGGGAAATTTGTACCGCAGCAGCATTTCACTCAGCCGCCTGCTC
>JAQYOA010000250.1 GCA_028727605.1 Lachnospiraceae bacterium | reverse complement strand
ATCTCGAACGGCTTTCCAAAGATACCGGATGCAAGGTTGTTGAGATCTCTGCACTGAAAGGGGAAGGTATCGATCAGCTGATTTCACGTGCGGTTGCGATTGCAAAGACCAAAAAGAGTGTTCAGCCGGCACACAGATTTGAAGGATGTGTGGAGCATGCGATCGCTCATATCGAAGAGGCAATTACAGGACAGGTTGATCCGAGTATGGAGCGCTGGTATGCTGTAAAGCTTTTTGAACGTGACGAAAAAGTTCAGGAAAGTCTGAAGCTTGAACAGGCCCTCATGGATCATATTGAGGCAGATATTGTAAGCTGCGAGAAGGAAATGGATGATGATGCGGAAAGCATCATTACCGGAGAGCGTTATAATTATATTGGGAAAATCATTGAGGACTGCTATAAAAAACGTGTGAAAAAACAGATGTCTGCGTCTGATAAGATTGACCGGATTGTGACCAACCGTTTTCTGGCACTGCCGATTTTTGCAGCTGTTATGTTTCTTGTGTATTATGTATCGGTTACCACGGTCGGATCCATTCTGACTGACTGGACCAATGACACGCTGTTTGGCGAGTGGATCATTCCGGCTGCCCAGAGCGGTCTGGAGGCCATTGGCTGTGCGGATTGGTTAACCGGACTGCTGGTTGACGGTATTATCAGCGGCGTTGGAGCAGTGCTTGGATTCGTTCCGCAGATGCTGGTATTATTCCTCTTCCTGGCATTTCTGGAAGGCTGCGGATATATGGCACGAATCGCATTTATCATGGATCGTATCTTCCGGAAATTCGGTCTTTCCGGTAAATCCTTTATTCCGATGCTGATTGGTACCGGATGCGGTGTTCCGGGAGTTATGGCTTCCAGAACGATTGAAAATGACAGAGACCGCAAGATGACAATTATGACAACGACATTTATTCCCTGCGGAGCTAAACTGCCGATTATCGCTCTGATCGCCGGTGCACTGTTTGACGGGGCACCGTGGGTTGCACCGAGTGCTTACTTCGTAGGAATTGCAGCAATCATCTGCTCCGGTATTATTCTGAAGAAAACAAAAATGTTTGCCGGAGATCCGGCTCCCTTTGTTATGGAACTTCCGGCCTATCATTTGCCGACGGTAGGAAATGTGCTTCGAAGCACCTGGGAGCGAGGCTGGTCCTTCATTAAGAAAGCAGGTACCATCATTCTTCTTTCTACTATTTTTGTGTGGTTTGCTCAGAGCTTTGGATTTGAAAGCGGAAGCTTTGGAATGGTAGAAGATATGGATAACAGTATTCTGGCTGCGATTGGTTCCGCAATCAGCTGGATCTTTATTCCGCTTGGCTGGGGTGACTGGAAAGCCGCTGTGGCAGCAATCACAGGACTGGTAGCGAAAGAAAATGTGGTCGGAACATTTGGTATCCTGTATGGATTTGGCGAAGTGGCAGAAGACGGTGCTGAAATCTGGGGATCGCTTGCAGGTGCCTTTACCCAGGCTGCCGCTTATTCTTTCCTGGTATTCAACCTTTTGTGTGCACCATGTTTTGCAGCTATGGGAGCAATCAAACGGGAAATGAACAATATCAAATGGTTCTGGTTTGCAATCGGATATCAGACTATTCTTGCTTATGTGGTTTCACTGTGTGTTTATCAGATCGGAACCCTGATTACAGAGGGAGTATTCGGTATCGGAACGGTTGCGGCGATTCTTTTGATCGTGGGATTTGTGTATCTGTTATTCCGTCCCTATAAAGAAAGTAAATAGTCTGCAAATAAAAAGTCAAGCAGAAATTAGTGAACTTTGAAAATTTTATACAGGTTGAAATAAGGCACAAAAACAAGACCACCGCATTGCGCTGGTCGGATATGAGACAGAGAATGATATTAGATTTCTTCGTT
>JAQYOA010000249.1 GCA_028727605.1 Lachnospiraceae bacterium | reverse complement strand
AGTTTATCAGATCTCTTTGCTTTTGTCAAGAACTTTTTTCTTCTTTTTTTGAAATTCCTTTGGAGATTTCAAACATCTCCTGCGGATGCCGTTCTCTTCTCTCGAGCAGCAACTTGATTATCGTATCAGACTGTCATCGATTTGTCAAGAACTTTTTTCCATTTCTTTTTGTTTTTCTTCTGCCGTCCGGCTCGTTTTCCGGTCCCATTTATCAGTGTCCCGCTGACAGCTTTGTTAGATTATCACACCCGCAGGGAAATGTCAACTGTTTTTTTCAATTTCTGACATTTTTTATGGGGTCTGACCCCGAATTTCCGATATCCGAAGAATCGCCTCCTGAATGTTTTCCACAGGCACCAATGCAATCCCACCGATTTTTTCCACCGATTTCATGCAGACCGATGGAAGAATGACCTTTTGAAATCCAAGTTTCTTTGCCTCCAGCACTCTCTGTTCTGCCATATTCACTGCACGAATCTCGCCGCCAAGACCGATCTCACCAAAAACCACTGTATGATCGTCGATCACAAGATCTTTCTGGCTCGATGCGATTGCCAGCGCAATTCCCAAATCAATCGCCGGCTCATTCATCCGCACGCCGCCGGCGATATTGACATAAGCATCACTTGAAGAGAGATTTATCCGCGCCCTCTTCTCCAGTACTGCCATCAGCAGATTTACCCGGTTAAAATCGCATCCCGCCGCAGTTCTCCTTGGAATTCCAAAATTACTGTGGCAAACCAACGCCTGAATCTCAATCAGAATCGGTCTGGTTCCTTCAATGGAACAGGCAACCACAGAGCCGGAGGCACCTTCCGGACGTCCGCTCAGCATATATTCCGACGGATTCTTTACCTCCGCCAGACCTTCTGCCTTCATCTCAAAAACTCCAATTTCATTGGTTGAACCGAAACGATTCTTCACTCCCCGCAAAATCCGGTAGGAAGCATGTCGATCTCCTTCAAAATAGAGCACGGTATCTACCATATGTTCAAGCACCCGAGGGCCGGCCACATTTCCGTCTTTTGTAACATGTCCCACAATGAATATAGATACTCCCAATCCCTTTGCAATCTGCATCAGCACATTGGTAGATTCACGAACCTGAGATACACTTCCGGGTGCAGAAGCAACCTCTTCATTGTACATCGTCTGAATAGAATCAATCACTGCCACTTCCGGTTTTTCTGTTTCAATGACATTCCGAATCTGATCCAGATTTGTCTCACACAGCAGCGTCAGACTTTCTGAGAAATCACCGATTCGAACCGCACGCAATTTAATCTGACGCAGAGATTCTTCCCCGGAAATGTAAAGTACTTTCCTGCCATCTTTTGAAAGCATTCTGCACACCTGCAGCAGAAGCGTTGACTTGCCGATACCGGGATCTCCTCCTACAAGTGTCAGAGATCCCGGAACGATTCCTCCTCCCAGAACGCGATCCAGTTCCCTGATCCCGGTGGAAATTCTCTCTTCACTGCCGGTTGAAATTTCAGAAAGACGGACCGGTTTTGATTTCAGTGTTCGTTTGGCGGCATTTCCGCCAGACGATGCTGTTCCTGTACTAACAGGTTCTTCTACAAACGTATTCCATTCTCTGCAGCCCGGACACTGCCCCATCCACTTTCCCGATTCGTAACCGCAGTTTTGACAAAAAAAGGCCATTTTCTTTGCTTTTGCCATCTTATTTCTCCTCACAAACTGACACAAAATATGAGAAAAGCCGCTGCACATCCCAAGTGCAACGGCCTTTTCGATCTCATCAAACACGTACAACTTCAACTGCTACACAATCTGACTGTTCCAACTCTACACTGAAAGAAAGCTTTCCGCCAAGATTGGTTGTCATATGTCCTACATTAACACCGTCCAACAGCACCTTATACTCTGTCTCTGCTTCCATCTCAACAGTAATCTGTGCATCTTCCGGTCCCTCTACCTGGAATGTCATGCCTCCGTCAAAGATCTGTAAATCCGTAACTGTTGTTCCCGGAACTGATTCGTATACGAACAGTCCGTTTCTCTCCAGCTTTGTGATCTCCTTGAACGTTTTCACCTTATACTGATCGCCTCTGTGTTCAAAATCAGATAATTTTGACTTCGTATCAAGTTCATAGTTGCCAAAGCTGATTCCTCCGTCTGCTTCTGTGCGGATTAACTCTTTTATCACTGACATTTCAAAATGCCCTCCTGGTATTGTCTTTTGTTATAACTATTAGCTCCACGACCCTTTCGGTCTTTGTTCAATCATAACATATTTTTCTGCTTTTCGCCACAAAGATATGGATGTTTTTTCTTTTTTAAGATTTAGGCACCTGAACTTTAAACCGGACTTTCTGTTGGCTAAGGCCGACTGCCACGGTATCGCCTTTCTTAACTTCTCCGCAGAGAATCGCCTCTGCCAAAGGATCTTCAATCATACTCTGGATTGCACGCTTTAATGGACGCGCGCCGTATTTACTGTCATAGCTTTTTTCAATCAGGTGATCCTTTACCGAATCGCGGACTTTCAGCTGAATATTCATCTGCTGTCTGCAGCGTTCTTCCAGATCCTTCAGCAGAATATTGATAATTTTCTTCATGTCCTCTTTGGTTAACTGATGGAAGACGATCGTCTCGTCAATTCGATTCAGAAATTCCGGTTTAAACATTCGTTTTACTTCTTCCATCACCTGACCTTTCATGTACTCATAATCCTTTCTGGCGTCCTCAACAGAAAGAAATCCCAGTCTTTTGGGTTCCACAATATTCTGTGCACCGGCATTTGATGTCATGATAATACAGGTCTGTTTGAAATCCACTTTTCGTCCCTGAGCATCAGTTATATGGCCGTCATCAAGTACCTGCAGCAAAATATTGAACACATCCGGATGCGCTTTTTCAATTTCATCAAACAAAATCACACTATATGGGTTTCTGCGAACCTTCTCCGAAAGCTGTCCGCCCTCCTCATATCCCACATAGCCCGGAGGCGAACCGATCAGTTTTGATACACTGTGTTTTTCCATGTACTCTGACATGTCCACACGAATCAATGCCTGCTCCGTACCAAACACGGCTTCTGCCAATGCCTTTGAAAGTTCGGTCTTTCCAACTCCGGTAGGGCCAAGGAACAGAAAAGAACCGGTCGGCCGATTCGGATCTTTCAATCCTACACGGCCGCGCTTAACCGCGCGGGCCACTGCATTTACAGCCTCATCCTGTCCGACTACCCGTTTATGCAGCACTTGTTCAAGACGCCCCAGACGCCGGGACTCTCCCTCTGTAAGACGCTGCACCGGGATTTTCGTCCAGGCAGAAACCGTTTTGGCAATCTCTTCCTCCGTTACGATCCGTTTCTTAGCATGGCTGCTCTTTTCGTAACGCTGCTTTGCTTTATCAAGCTGCTGCTTCCATTCTTTCTGTTTCTCCTGAAGTTCTCCCGCGCGGAGGAAGTCACCGTTCCTGATAGCATCTTCCTTCTCTGCCATCAGTTCTTTTAGCTCGGTCTCCTGTTTCACAATTCCATCCGGCATCTGATATCCGCCCAGCTGAACACGGGACGCCGCTTCGTCCATCAGATCAATGGCCTTATCCGGCAGAAAACGGTCATTAATATAACGCGTACTCATGCGAACCGCAGCCTCCAGCGCATCGTCCCCGATCTGAACCCCGTGATGATGCTCATAGTACGGGCGAAGTCCGCGCAAAATTTCCAGAGCTTCCCCTTCTGTCGGCTCTTCAACCATAACCGGCTGAAATCTTCGCTCCAGGGCAGCATCTTTTTCAATGTATTTCCGATATTCCTCAACTGTCGTAGCGCCAATCAGCTGAATCTCACCTCTCGACAGCGACGGTTTCAGTATATTTGATGCATCCAGTGCACCTTCCGCACCGCCGGCACCGATGATTGTGTGAAGTTCATCGATAAAAAGAAGTATATTTTTATTTTCGGCCACTTCTTTGATTACCCGTTTGATTCTCTCCTCAAACTCACCACGGTATTTACTCCCCGCCACCATTCCGGAGAGATCCAGTACTACAATATGTTTCTCCAGAATCGTATCGGGAACAAGTCCCAGCTCAATCCGCTGTGCCAGTCCTTCTGCGATCGCTGTTTTTCCGACTCCCGGTTCACCAATCAGACAGGGATTATTTTTGCTTCTTCTGCTTAAGATCTGAATAACCCGGTCAATTTCCTGAGTTCTTCCGACCACAGGATCCAGTTTTCCTTCTCTTGCCATTTCATTCAGATCACGGCCGTACTGTGCAAGCATAGAAGATGGACCGCCTTCATTTCCCTTTTGAGAGCGCATTTGCCCCTGCCATGCTTCTTTTGCAGACATCTGCCCTTCTCCCATGGCTCCAAGCAGTGCAGCATAAAGCTTCTGAATATTTACACTCATTGTGTAAAGCAAACGGGTTGCCACACAATCACTCTCTTTTAAAACCGCAATCAGCAGATGTTCTGTGCCAATCAGCCGGCTTTTAAAGCGCGCCGCTTCTTCCGCAGCATTTTCAAGAACAGTTTTGACTCTCGGTGTATAATCCGGTTTCGCTGCAACTGCAGTATTACCCGAAGGCGCAATCAACCGCTCAATCAATTCCATCAACCGGTCTTCTTTGACACCAAATTCGGACAAAACCATACCTGCTGTTCCGTCCTGCTCTTTCAGCAAGCCAACCAGCAGATGTTCCGTACCTATATAATGATGACCGCACTGTTCTGCGGTCTTTTCGGCGTATGCCAGTGCATTTCTTGCCTGACTGGTATAACCTTCTTTCATGAAATCTTTCTCCTTTTGTCAGTATTCCTCATAATTGCTGTAAATTTCATCTACCAGCTGATGCACTTCCTCACGCGACACATTCTTGCAGACCGCCTTTGCGAGAATTACCTGCAAATCTCCTCTCAATTCCCTGAGAGCAAACAGTTTATCCGCATCAATTCGAATGACAGCACCCTTTCGCCGATCAATCGATAAAAGTCCCTCCTGCCGAAGGACACTGTACGCCTTATTTACAGTATGCATATTGATGCCGATGTCTTCTGCCAGCTGGCGCACCGATGGGAGTGTATCCCCCTCCTGTATTCTGGATGTTGCAATTCCAAGAATAATCTGGTTCCGGAGCTGAATATAAATCGCCTCGTCGCTGTTAAAATCTATCTGGATTGTTTCATAATACATCTTTACACCCTGCTTTCTAAATGAAATCCATTGTTATATACATACTATAACAAAAAAGGCGTTTTGTCAATTCGCTTTACCGATTCTTCTCGTAGATGATCTGAAGACCTTTTAAGAGCAGATCCTCATCCAGAATAATTTTTTTCTTACAGCACGGAATCACAACGCTTGAAAGTCCTCCTGTAGCAACCACAGTACACTCACATCCCATTTCCTCTTCCATGCGTTCAATCATTCCATCAATACATGCAGCATTTCCATTGATGATGCCACTGCGCATACAGTCATTTGTATTTCTTCCTATTATTTTTTTCGGCGCTTTCAGTTGAAGCTGATTCAGCATAGCACAGTTCGACGCCAGTGCATCCAATGAGATACGAACCCCCGGAAGAACCGCGCCTCCGATAAAGGTTCCTTTTTGGTTCACTACGCTCATGGTAGTCGCAGTTCCCATATCAATAATAATCTGTGGCAAAGGATATTCGTTCATCGCTGCAACCGCAACCACAACCAGGTCACTGCCAACCGTGGCCGGATCATCAATCTGGATGTTTAAGCCGGTCTTCAGTCCGGGTCCTACTGTCTTGACCGGTTTTCCAATCACTTTTTCTGCCGCTCGTTTTACCAGGTCTGTCAGCTGAGGCACAACGGAGGATACAATTCCGCCTTCCAGGTCATCTCGCGGAATCTGGTAAAGTTCCAGAACATTTTTCAGACTGATTGCATATTCCAGCTCTGTCTTTCCCTGATCTGTGGAAAGACGTTCGATAAAATACGTTTTCTTTCCTTCTACGCACCCGAGTACAATATTGGTATTTCCGATATCGATTGCAAGTATCATATGCTCCTCCTGTTACTGTCGTTCCATTGTATTCGCCATTCAAAGTTGCTTTCGTCCAAATGGCTGTCTGATTTTATCCACATCTATTATACATGGCTGTCCAAAAATAAACAAGCAATAATAAAAAATCACTTGCACATCACGTTCTTTTATGCTAAAATAAATTTCGGTCATAGGTTTAAGCCGCTGTGGCGGAATTGGCAGACGCACTTGACTCAAAATCAAGCGGTTAACAGCCGTGCCGGTTCGAGTCCGGCCAGCGGCATAAAAAAAGAGCAGAATGCTCGATAAAATAAGCACTTACACGCGTAAGTGCTTATTTTTCTATTCTTAGAGATACGCTTGATTCTCATCGTAGTTTTGATGGAATCAAGCGTATGCTGCGAATAGATCACTCGATTTTGCAAAAGAAACGGATTCCTCTATACTCCGGAATAAGCGGAGAAACCACCGTCAATAGGCAGTGTAATTCCGGTAATGAATCCAGCTGCATCATTATTCAGCAGGAACAAGACGCTTCCCACCAGATCCTTTTGGCTGTCGCCAAAACGTCCCATAGGCGTAGCCGCCAGAATTTTTTCTGTACGGGCTGTCGGAGTTCCGTCATCGTTAAACAACAGCTTTGCATTTTGCTCTGCCGCAAAGAAGCCCGGAGCAATCGCATTCACGCGGATTCCGGCCTTGGAGAAGTGAACAGCCAGCCACTGCGTGAAGTTGGTCACAGCAGCTTTCGATGCGGAATATGCCGGAATCTTGGTCAGCGGAGTATAAGCATTCATGCTGGAAATATTCAGAATATTGCAGCCTTCCCTTCCTACCATCTGACGGGCGAACGCCTGTGTCGGCAGCAGCGTTCCGACCCAGTTCAGGTTAAATACATTCTGTACGCTGTTTTCATCCAGGTCAAAAAAAGTTACCGTATCATCGTCCAAATCAGCCATTTCAAAGAATTCCTTGTCTGTATTGGCTCTGATGTTGTTTCCGCCTGCACCGTTGATTAAGATATCACAGGGTCCCAGATCTTCCTGCACCTGTTCTGCCACAGCAATACAGTTGTCTTTGCTCAGCACATTGCATGCATACCCTTTGGCGGTACCCCCTTCCGCTTCGATTTTCGCGGCCAGCTCATTGAGTTTTCCTAAATTTCTTCCCAATAAAGCTACCTTGGCACCGGCATTTGCCAATGCAATGCAGAACACAGAACACAGTGTTCCGCTGGCTCCGGTGACTACTGCCACTTTCCCCGTCAGATCAGTTTCAATCACATTTTTCCCCATAGAAATACCCTCCTTGAATAAAATTACGGGAGACCGCAACCCGCAAATAACAAGTCACAGCCTCCCGGTCTTCCAATTGTATCTTTTTTCAACAGCGTTTTGAAACGATCAGCCTTTTACCGCACCAATCATAACACCCTTTACGAAATATTTCTGTACAAACGGGTAGATGCAAAGCACCGGTACCGTTGTCAGGATAATTGTAGCGTATTTGATTGCTTCTGCAAACTGGTTTACCTGGTCGTTCTCTGCCGCCGCTGAGTTCAGCACGTTCGAGTT
This sequence comes from Lachnospiraceae bacterium, assembly GCA_028727605.1. Taxonomy (GTDB): domain Bacteria; phylum Bacillota; class Clostridia; order Lachnospirales; family Lachnospiraceae; genus Fusicatenibacter. Next base: position 6,024 of record JAQYOA010000249.1, on the reverse strand, counting down.
CGCAATCAGGATTGCTCTCATGATATTCTGGATCGGCAGCTTCTCATTATCTTTCAGATAAATGGATGCATTGAACCATGCATTCCAGTGACCTACTCCATAGTACAGAAGCAGCACGGCCAGCGTTGCCTTGATCAGCGGCACTACAATCCGGAACAGTATGATCACGTCATTGGCACCATCTATGTACGCCGACTCCTTCAGGGAATCCGGCACTGCCTCAATCGCCGTCTTACAGATAATCGAGTTATACACGCTCAGTGCTCCCGGCAGGATCAGGGCCCACAGAGAATTGTACAGTCCCAGGCTTCGGATATTCAAATAGGCCGGAATCATTCCGCCTGAGAAGAACATCGTAAACATAATCAGTCCCTGCAGAACCGGTTTGAACATCACTTTCTTGGATGCCATGAAATATCCCGCAAACAGTGTCAGCAGAATGTTCAGCGGCAGGGATACCGCCAGCACGATCAGGATGTTTTTGTATCCGGACGCCAGCAGCGGATGGGAGAACGCCAGCTTATACGCACCGGTCGTAACCTCGTGGGGCCACAGCATCAGGCCCGGATGGGATACCAGATAGGAGTTCGAGGTCAGGGATGCACATAATACATACCAGATCGGATACAGTGTCACCGCACACAGGAGCAAAAGGATCAGGGTATTCACTCCGGTAAAGACTTTGTCTCCTGTGGACGTCTTCATTTTTTTCGGTTTTACTTTTGCTTGCATAGATTCCTTTTCCCTCCTTATCAGAATAAGCCGGAGTCTGTCGCTCTCTTACTGATCGCGTTCGTGATCAGAAGGAAGCAGACATTGATCAACGTATTGAACAGACCGATGGCCGTTGACTTGGAATACATGGGATTACCGCTTCCGCCAAAGGACAGACGGTAGGTATAGGTTGAGATGACATCTGCTGTCTCGTAGGTAGAAGCATTGTACAGCAGCAGGATCTTCTCATATCCGACATTCAGAATATTTCCCATACGGAGAATGAACAGGATCATGATCGTCGGCACCAGTCCCGGCAGCGTGATATGGATCATCTGCTGCAGACGGTTTGCTCCGTCCACACGGGCTGCCTCATACTGCTCCTGGTCGATTCCGGAGAGCGCTGCCAGATAAATGATCGAGTTCCATCCGATTCCGGACCAGATATCCGACAACACATAGATCGTACGGAAATACTTCGGGTTTGCCAGATAGTTCTGCGCGGTTCCTCCGAACAATTGCGCAATCTGGGAAAACAGGCCGTCCTGCATACAGAAGGTCTTTAACAATCCACAGAGAACAACCATGGAAATAAAGTACGGCATGTAGGTGATGGTCTGTACGGTTCTCTTGAACTTGGAGTTTTTCACCTCATTGATCATCAGCGCCAGAAGGATCGGTGCCGGGAAGCCGAACAGAATCGTCAGGCCGCTGATCAGGAAGGTATTTTTGATCAGACGCCAGAAATACGGGTCTGTGAAGAAATTCAGGAACCATTTGTACCAGGGATTTGCCCAGGAGGAGCCATCGATTCCCCGGGTGATTTTAAAATCCTTGAATGCGATCACAAGGCCATACATCGGCTTATAGCAGAAAAGAGCCAGATACACAAGAACGGGAATCAGCATAATGTATTTCCACTTGTTCATGCTCCAGTCTTTCTGCAGCCGCTTTTTCAGGGGAACTTGTTTGCCCTTCTTTGCAACATCTGCTTTCATAAAGAGTTCTCCTTTCCGGATTACTTAGCAATTCGGCAGTGGAAAGCAGATGCTCCCCACTGCCGTCTTAAGCTGAATATCATATTGTACAACTTTTTGCAGTCACTGTCATATCATATCAGCCGCGGTAAATCAATTTGCAAACTATCTTTTACTTAACGCTCCAGATATCTGTCATAAGCTGCCTGACGAACTTCAAGAACAGCGGACAGATTATAGCTTTCCAGATCGTTCAGATAAGCCTCCCATACTGCATCGTCATCAACATCTTTTGAACCTGTCAGGAATGCTGCATAATTCTCTGATACATAAGTCGGAATGTTTGCTGCAATCTCATCCAGTTTATCGGATTCTTCTACAGTGAAGCTTACACCTACCGGATATCTCCATCCGCTGGTCACTTCCAGATTCTTTGCCTCATCATCGTAGATGTAGTACCAGGTATCGTTTGCCTCGACTGCCACCTGACTGTTCTTCTGATACAGCAGGTTGGTTGCCTGAATACAACAACTTCCCCAGGTAGCACCGTTGTACTTGGTCATCGGATCGGTATCCGGATCATCTGTTACAAGGCTGGTGAACTGCGGAACACCGTTCTCATCATATTCCCAGGACTCTCCCTCGGTACCGTAGTTCCAGTACAGCATTCCTTCTTCGGTATATGCATAATTCAGAACTTCCATACATACCTTTAAGGTTTCCTCATCAGCAGTTGTTGTAATGACTGTTGTATGTTTGCCGATTCCCGGTCCTCCGAAAACGCAGGAAAGAGAGCCGTCATCTGCAGTCGGATAAGGAATTCCGATCCAGACAGCTTCCTTGCCGGCTGCTTCTGCTTCCTTGTTCCACAGATTTATCTGACCCATCGAAGTATAGGTAATTCCGCATTTGTCATTGTGAATCTTATCTTTGATTGTGGTATCATCCTCTGACATCATATCCTGATCAATCAGGCCCTCATCCCAGAGTTTGTTCAGCCAGCTGAGGTAATCACGCCACTCATCCTGAGCTGCTGCCAACTGCACTTTTCCATCTTTTACATACCATCCGTAATTTTGATTTACCTGATAGCTTCCGTAAGCGCCAAAGGCACCGCAAATGCCCATATCAATTATTCTGGTTGCAGATGCATCGAAGGTTGCACCGTATTTTTCATTGAATACACGGATGACATTTTCGAACTCAGAGATTGTCTTCGGGGCTTCCAGTCCGCACTCATCCAGCCAGTCCTTACGAACAACCGGACCTTCATAGGAATCGTTCCAGCCGCCGTCTTCGCGGAAGAAGCCAAAGGTATAATAGCGGCCCTGGTCATCCTTCATAGCCTTATCATATGCCGGATTGGTCTGAAGGAATGCATAATAATCGGGAGCATACTGCTGAATGTAATCGGTCAGATCCCAGATAATGCCGTCATCAATGTACTGAGATGCATTCTCCATGAAATATCCCTGCATGATATTCGGCAGACTTTCCGGATCTGCCAGCAGAGTATTTGTAAAGGTACTCGCATCAGCTCCTGTCGTCGGGAAGCTCCAGTCAATCGTTACGCCCACATTTTTTGCCAGTCCTACATGGAACGGAGACTCGGATGCATTCTTAAATTTTTCATGTAAAGTAATACCCTCCTGTGCATACCAGGAAATGCTGTCCACATCGGTCTGCAGCGGATAGGTAATGCTTCCCGGTTCTGCTGCGGCAGTTTCACCGCCGCTTGTGGAAGCATCCTCGCCTGAGCTTGATGTAACCGTCTCGGATTTCCCGCTGGACGCGGATGATGATCCGTCTGAGCTGCCGCCGCAGCCTGCAAGCATTGATGCTGCAAGTACGGTAGTGCCAAGGACACTTACCAGTTTTTTCCATCTTTGTTTCATTTTCTTTTCCTCCTTTTTGTTTCTATTCCAAAGCGGCCGACAGGTAGTTTCTGATCCCCCAGTACACCGCCAGACAATTGCTACGCCGCACAGGAATATAACTGATTCGTACGCATTTTACATTTCCCCTTCTTTTCCTCCAAACGGACAGAGCAGCACCCGCTGATCATATCAGGCTTGAAAATTTGGGCAATATTATGTATTGTGCCTACTAATTGTATTAATTATACTTCATATGTCGTGCATTTTGTACATTCATTTTCGCAAATCAGTCGGCAAAAACGCGAATTTTCCTATTCTTTTGTCGCATTTTTGACAATTAATTTTCTTCGCTTTGTACATTTTTACAATCATCCGCAAATCCACTCATTCAGAATTTCCCTGTTTTACGCCTGTCGGAATCTTTCCATTTCTTCTATTTAAAGCCTCTTGCCCTCAGATAATCGTAACTGCGCTTTAAGCACACGAAAGGATCTTCTCCATTGCAGTCATCCTGCTCCACCAGCATATATTCCGTTCCGGCATCCAGCGCCTTTTCAAATACCCGGTCAAAATTGATATTCCCGTCGCCGATCGCCGCCATCTTCGTTCCGTAGGCATAATCTTTCAGATGAATACAAGGTACTCTTCCGGACAGCTTTTCAATCCACTGTGCCGGATCTCCGCCTCCTGCCTGTACCCAGAAAGTATCCACCGTAAATCCCATTTCATCCAAAGCCATATCTTCCGCAAGCGATTCCAGTATAATACGCCCCTTGTATTTTTTGAATTCCTGGCTATGGTTATGATACATAAAGTACTTTCCATGTTCCTTCAGTGTCTTTGCCACCGGCTTATAGAGACGCAGGAAATCCTCATAATGGGTTCCTTCCTGTTCCTCATCAAATTTGAACGAACCCAGACCAACGTATCTGCACCCAAAGACATCATGATCTGCCGCTACTTTTTCCGTCTCCTTTTGCAGTCTCTCTGCCGGAATGTGTGTGAGAACGCACTGAAGTCCGTTCTTATCCAGCTCTTCCTTCAGCCATAACGGATCGTACTGGCAGGTACCGGAAATCTGAACCGTGTCATAGCCGATCTCTGCAACTTTCTGCAAGGATTCGGAAAAAGAATCCAAATCTTTGCAGAAATCACGTACCGTAAAAAATTGTGCTCCTATTTTCATTTTCTTTCACTCCTTCTTTTTTATATAAATATTTTTACTTCTTTCCTATAACCCAAAGAGTTTTTTATCAGACAACTTTTTCCGCCTTGACCTGCCCCGGCGTCATTCCGGTACACTTCTTGAAGGTACGAATGAACGTTGTGTTATCGCTAAATCCCACCTGCTCTCCCGCCTTGACTACACTCGTCCCTTTCATGAGCAGTTTTTCCGCTTCACGCACACGGACCTGTGCAATTACCTCCAGCAGTCTCTTTCCCGTCTCCTGACGATAAATTGCAGACAGATAATTCGGTGACATGTGGAAATGTTCTCCCGTCTTTGCGATATTCAGATTCGGATCGCTGTAATTTTCCGAAATATATTGCATAATTTCCCGGCACAGCATTTTGTTTCTGTTTTTCTCATCCTCCGGATGTTCCTGTCCGATTTCCCAGGCAATCACCTCGAATTTGCTTCGCATCTCTTCCAGTTTTGCCGAAGAGAATTCTTCCTCAAAACCAGCTTTTTGCTCTTCGGAACACTCCGGTTCCTCACCGATTTCCTTCTGTTCCCACAATTCCTCCAGCTGTTCCGCATTAAGCCGTCCGATTCTCCTGGCTGCCCTCAGCAAGGTTCCCTTCAGACAATAAAGAAGACATCTGCCCATCTCCGGAGAAAGCCTGCGCTTCAGGAAATTATTGTCCAGTACTTTATTCACTTCAGCAACCGCACCAGGTACGTTATGGGCCATCAACGATGCAATAATTTTGTCTTCCTGCTCCCTCGGGTATTCGAACCATTCATATCCTGTATCCTTATTCTCCATCCTGCTGTCATGCTTCCTTTTCTGTGTCGTTCAAAATGTGCCATATCTCCCCATAATAAAATAGTATACAGAAAGTCTTTCAAAATCACAACCTTTTTGGGCAAAAAAGGTGCACGGTAACACCTATCTGTATCATATCTTTTCAAAAACGCCCAAATTTCTTCCCATTGAGGCTCTACTGATTTCAATTATACACAATTCAGAAGAAAAAAGCTGGAAAATTTTGACTATTAGTTAGAAAAAAATGCGCAGATTGATGTTTTTTGCAATTTGCTTCATCAATCTGCGCACAAATATTCTTATTTATTCTTTTTACTGTACAGCTTGCACGAAACCTGTGTTTCAGCCTTTTACCGCACCAATCATAACACCCTTTACGAAATACTTCTGTACAAACGGGTAGATGCAAAGCACCGGTACCGTTGTCAGGATAATTGTAGCGTATTTGATTGCTTCTGCAAACTG
>JAQYOA010000248.1 GCA_028727605.1 Lachnospiraceae bacterium | reverse complement strand
GTACGTGTGATATAAGCGTATTTTTCCGAGTCCAGCGTGTCAAGGCTCAGGTTCAGACGTTTCACACCGGCTTCCCTTAATGGCATTGCAAATTCCGGCAGAAGAATGCCGTTGGTGGTCAGACATACTTCCCGGATTCCTTCCACAGCGGCAGCGCGCCGGCAGATGGAAAGAATATTTTTTTTCACCAGCGGTTCACCGCCGGTGATACGCAGCTTGGTAATTCCAAGAGATGCTGCAGCCTTTACCGCGGTGATCATCTCTTCTTCGGTCATCATATCAAAATGACTTTTTTTGCAAATGCCTTCTTCGGGCATACAGTATCTGCAGCGCAGGTTGCACAGCTCTGTTACAGAGATGCGCATGTATGTGATGGAGCGGCCGAATTGGTCTAGCATAAGTTACCTCGAATAAAATTTCTATGAGTTTCCATGAATTATCTGACATTTCTATTATACTCATTTTGCGGGTTTTCACAAGGGCTGATCTGAGACAGAAACGGAAGTTTCTGAGGAGAATGTACATGTTCGGTTGACAAAAAATCTGTATGGATATACAATTATGTTAATGCATGTCTGCATTAAGATGAAAGGGAAAATAACGAAAGAGTGGGTAGAGATATGAGTTTTGATTCTGCAGGATTGACAGGAAAAGCAAGTATTGATAAGCCTTGGCTGCAGTTTTATCCTGAGCCATTGAGAAACATGGAAATCCCAAAGATTACACTGGAATCATTCTTGAGAATGAAAAATCCGGATGAAAGCAAAGATGCGATTGAGTACTACGGGAGAAAATTCACTTGGAAAGAATTCTGGCAGGAAGTTGAAACGGCAGCAAAAGCTCTCAAAGTACTTGGATTTGAGGAGGGAGACCGGATCCCTGTTTTTGTACAGGCTGTTCCATCGCATTACATTTTGCTTCTGGCTGCTGAAAAAATTGGCGCAGCGCTGATCTGCCGCGATGATACACCGGAAGAGCTTTGCTTTGCAATTCGCAAATCCAAGGCATCTACGGCTTTTGTACATGATTATATTTCAAAGGAAGACGAGGAACTGTTCCGTGCCACAACCCCTATGACCCGCATGATTAAAGTATCTCCTTATGATTATGCGGACCGGAACTGTATTCCGGATTACATAGAAAAAGAGATTGAATCCCGTTATACGTCCGAGACGGAGACAACACAGGGAGATCTTTCCTGGGATGAGTTTATGAACCTGGGAAGAAAGTATACCGGAGATTTTGCCGCACCGGAGAATCCGAACAGACCTTTATTTGGGGCGTATACCAGCGGTTCAACCGGAATTTCAAAACTGGTAATCCATTCCGGAGCGAACATTGTGGCGGTTGCCTATCAGATGTCTGTCTTTGTTCCGGCTACGGAAGTGCAGGAGACCTGGTGGCTTCCGATTCTGACACCGGCGCTGGTTGCAGCCACCGTTTCCATGACCATTTTCCCGATGTCGGCAGGGCTTCGGGTGATTCTTGACCCGTTCTGTCCGATTGAAGACATTGATGTCCGTTTTATGGAGCTGAAACCGAATTACTGGGCGCTGATTCCGATGATGTGCGATATCCTCATGAAGAGCACCAGAATTCCGAAAGACTATGATATGTCACACTTAAGAAGCATCGGACCGGGTGCTGAGCCGATGAATGAAAGAAAATACCGTGAGGTGGAGGAGTTCTTCCATCAGCACAACTGCATGCATAAGCTGAGTGCCGGATATGGACAGAGTGAGGGAGGTTCCTGCTTTACACTTCCAAATCCGATGTTCCCGTTGAAGGATGGATGCGTCGGTATGCCGATGCCTGCAACGGTGCTTTCGGTCTTTGACTCTGAGACGCTGGAAGAGCAGGGCTACGGTGAGCTTGGAGAGGTATGTATGAACGGTCCGGCAAAAATGCTGGGCTACAGCGGATACATGGGCGATGAGATGACAGAGAGAACTCTGGTGGTTCATCCGGATGGTGAGATCTGGCTGCATACAGGAGATATCGGATATATTACAGAACAGGGTATTGTTCATATTCTGGGCCGTGGATTTACAGAGCGTTTTGGCGGCGGATATCTGTTTATGATGCGGATGGAGAGCCGTGTGGTTGAGGCAGAGGGAGTAAAAGATGGATTTTTCTGCTTTGTACCGGATCCGGATCATGAAGGCTTCTTTGTGCCGTATCTGTTCGTAATCCTTGATGAGGGCAAGACACTTGACGAAGTCAGACCGGCGATTCTGGCTGCGCTGGAAGAACATGAGTATCCGGCTGAAATTACGGTGATTAAAGAAAGACCGTACTTCCATTTCAAAACAAACAGAAAAGAATTAACAGCAGCAATCTCTGCACGGCTGGCAGATAAAGGAACCGGTAAGATGAAAGTAACCTGGACGCAGAATGAAATGGCATCCGGCTACCAGATTTGTTACTGTACGAACAGTTCGTTTGTCGGAAGCAAATCCATTGATGTTCCTTCTACGCAAAAGCTTCAGGAAGTGATTGGCGGGCTGAAAAAAGGAGAGCGCTACTACATACGCGTGCGTGCCTTTAATTCTTCCGGTTCCAATACCTATTATTCTGCGTGGTCATCGACAGAGTCTATGATTCATACATCCATTGCTCTGGAGAATGTGGAAAATGGCATCAAGGTAACCTGGACCAAGGTGAAGGAAGCAGATGAGTACCGCATTTACCGCAAAAAATTCGGTGAAAGCAATTGTACCAGAATTGCTGTGGTAAGGGAGGACATATCCTATGTGGATACTGCTGTGGAAAATGGTATTCGTTATTGCTACTACGTAGTGCCGCAGGTTGCAGGAGTGAAAGCCATGACGAATATAGCAGCACAGATGTATCTTGCAGCTCCGAAGATTGAAAAATTGTGGAATAACTAAATGAGTCAATTCAAAAAATGCATCCGCAGCATCCGGTATACCGGATATTGCGGGTGCATTTTTTATAGATAATTTCTTACAGAAACTTTCTTACAGGCATTCTTTCATCACTTCATACGTTCCGATCTGATCAATTCTCTCAAGGGTATCCGCAGCCATTTGCGCGAATCCGTCCAGTTTGGTCAGATCTTCGCCCCAGAAGCTTTCATTGGAACATACGGCATATGCCAGATCACGGGAGGAATCGTTTTTGTGTGCCAGGAAGAATTCCAGCACTGCTTTGTCGTCGGAAATGAGGTAGGAATCCCCATTTGGACGGAGGGCTTTGAGTCCGGATTCCGAGAGTTCCTGTCCGTTTCTGTAAAATGCAAGATAAAGCGCGAACGATGCTGTAAGGCATTTCGGAAGTTCTTTTTTCTGCCGGATATAGTCTTTGACCGTGGGAAGAACTCTGGCTTTCCATTTGGAAGTGGAATTTAAGGAGATGGAAAGCAGCGCATGGTCAATAAAAGGATTTTTGAAACGTTCCGTCACAGAAAAAGCGAAGGTTTCCAGTTCTTCTTTCGGGAGTGTGAGCGTGGGGATGATTTCTTCATAAATTGCCTTGTTCATGAAACCGCGGATGACATCATCTGCCATACAGTCCCGTACAATGTCCCATCCGGCGAGATAAGCGCCGAGTACCATGGAGGTATGAGCACCATTGAGAATCCGTACTTTTCTCTGTTTATATGGTTTATGATTATCTGTTACAATGACCGGCAGCCCGGCTTTGGCAAAGGGAAGTTCTTCCTTTAACCATTCCGGCCCTTCAATTACCCAGAAACCGAAGACTTCACCGGTATCCAGAGCCATATCTTCGTAGCCGTTTTCCTGATTCAGCGCAGCTGCCTCATTCTTCGGATAGCCTGTGACGATGCGGTCAACCAGTGTGGAGCAGAAGAAGTTTTCCTTTTGCAGCCAGTTGATAAAATCTTCTCCAAGATTCCAGTCTCTTGCATGGCGGATGCAGCATTTCTCCAGTTCTTTTCCGTTGTCATCAATCAGTTCACAGGCAAGAATGACAAATCCTTTTCCCTGTTCGGAGCCGAATTTTTGAAAGCGGCGGTAAAGAAACTGTGTCAGTTTTCCGGGATAGCTGGATGCAGGCTGATCTGTGAAACGACAGGCGGGATCGTAGACGATGCCGGCTTCTGTCGTATTACTGGTAATATATCGGAGGTCAGGATTGTCGGCGCATGCCATTAGCGCTTCATAATCTTCATAGGCGTTCAGACAACGGCTGACACAGGAAATCACTCGTTTGGAATTTACCTTTCGGCCATTTTCAAACCCGCGCAGATAAAGAGTATAAAGGCCTTCCTGCTCATTAAGCCATTCCGGGACAGAAACGGGAACCCGCTTTGGAAGCGGCTTCACCACCGTCACTTTACCGTTAAAGTTCATTTTTTCATTTAGTATGTCAAAAAAATAATCGACAAATGCGCGGAGAAAATTGCCTTCTCCGAACTGCAGAACCTTTTCCGGGGCTTTTTCCAGAAGATACCCGTCATAATTCTGTTCTTTTAATACCTGGTATGATAATTTTTTCATGATCCTCTCCTTTGGTAAAAACGGCATGACAGTTACAGTGTTACTCCCTGCTTAAAGATTGCCATATCGTGGAAACCTGCTTCTTCTGATTTTACCATTTTTCCGGAAGCAACTGCAATCACATAATCAAATAATTCCTCGCCGAGCTCTGACAGTGATTTTCCGTCTGTCATGGAACCGCAGTTAAAATCGATCCAGTTTTTTTTGTGTTTGCTTAAGGGGGTATTGCTTGAAATTTTTACCGTGGGAACCGGCGAAGCAAACGGGGTTCCACGTCCCGTGGTAAACAGCACAATATGGGCGCCGGAAGCTGCCAGTGCGGTGGAAGCAACCAGATCATTGCCGGGAGCGCTGAGGAGATTCAAACCTTTGGCCTGTACGGGTTCTCCATAGGAGAGTACTCCTTTTACCGGTGCAGAACCCGATTTCTGCGTACAGCCCATGGATTTGTCTTCCAGAGTAGAAATACCGCCTTTTTTGTTTCCGGGAGACGGGTTTTCGTAAATCGTCTGGTTATGGCTGGTAAAATAATTTTTAAAATCATTGATCAATGCAACGGTTTTGTTAAAAAGTTCTTCGTTTTCGCAGCGGTTCATCAGCAGAGTTTCTGCTCCGAACATCTCGGGAACTTCGGTGAGAATCGTAGTTCCGCCTCTGGAAACCAGCAGATCGGAGAAATAACCTACAGTGGGATTTGCGGTGATTCCGGAGAGACCGTCAGAGCCTCCGCATTTCATTCCGATTACCAGTTCACTGCAGCTGATCGGTTCCCGGTGAAAACCTCCGGCATATTGTGAAAGCTCTTCCATTAATGAAAGGGCATCTGCGATTTCATCTTCGGATTCTTGACAAACCAGAAACTTTACACGATTTTCATCGTAATCTCCGAGATACTTTTTCAACTCGTCAATATTGCTGTTTTCGCATCCGAGACCAAGTACCAGGACACCTCCGGCATTGGGATGACGGATCAGATCTGCCAGAATCTGACGGGTATGCTCCTGATCATCGCCCATCTGGGAACAGCCGTAAGGGTGTGGAAAAGCGGCGATGGCCTCAATACTTCCGGTTTTGTAGATCTGGGAGCGGCGTTCCACCGCACTGGCGATATTATTTACACAGCCTACGGTAGGAATAATCCAGAGTTCGTTTCGAACACCCACTTTTCCGTCCGGGCGGCGATATCCCTGGAAATAACGTTCCTCTCCTATGGGAAGAGGAGAAATTTGGGGATGATATTGATAGGTAAGTAAATCACCGAGGCCGGTTTTCAGATTATGGGTATGAATCCAGGCACCCGGCCGAACCTCTTCTTTGGTAAAACCGATGGGGGAACCGTATTTTATAACCGGTTCGTTTGCAGCCAGAGAACAAAGGGCAAATTTATGCCCCTGGGGAATGTCTTCCAATAATGTAATTTCTTTTCCGTCAACAGTAAGGACATCTCCAGCGGATAATGGCTTTAAGGCAACTGCCACTTTATCATCCGGATGAATTTTAAGAAATGTCTGCATGTTTCACATCCTTTCTTTCATCATCTTATTATTCGTCGATTTGGGGAGTGTGCAGCACGGAGAAATCGACGTCAGACTCATTTGTCGGCAACTTTCATTATGTCTCAGCTTGAAGAATTAAAATGTAAGGGCTTACACAAAACATACATCATATTTTTTTGTTCGTCAATCGAAAATTTAAAAAAAACGAAAACATGACGAAAAACAGTGGTTATGCACAAAATATAATAGGAAAAATTGTGAAATTTTAAAGGGGACTTTCGGATTGCGTTCGTAAAAATTCATGCTATAATAAATACAAGTGTAAGGGCTTACACTTCGAGATGAGAAATAGAAGGGAAGTGTGAATTGTGAATATTTACGATATTGCAAAACTTGCAGGCGTTTCGATTGCAACCGTGTCCAGAGTTGTGAATGACAGTCCGAAAGTCAGTGAGAAGACAAAAGAAAAAGTGCGTAAGATTATGGAAGAAAATCACTATACACCAAATGTGTTTGCCAGAGGACTTGGTTTGAACTCCATGAAGACAGTCGGACTGGTTTGTCCGGATGTGGCAGATGCGTATATGGCAAATGCGGTTGCGTATCTGGAAAAGAATCTGAGAGGATACGGTTATGATTGTATTCTTTATTGCAGTGGATACGATGAGGAGGATAAGCGTCAGGCAGTAGAGTTGATTCTGAACAAACGCATTGATGCGCTGGTTCTGGTAGGTTCCAATTATGCCGGGGAGGGAGATGAGGATGTTACATATATCAAAGATGTGGCACAGCAGATCCCGGTGTTTATGATCAACGGTTATATTGAAGATGATAATATTTATTGTACCATCGCAGATGATTACCAGGCAGTCTATGATGCAACGGAAGAATTGATTTTTTCCGGAAGAAAACGGATTCTCTACCTGAGCAATTCCCATTCTTTCAGCGCGAGACAGAAACTGAAAGGATATGAAGATGCATTGCGGGCGCATAAGATGCCTGTCTGTGAAGATCTGAAACTCTATGCAGAAAACTCCATTCATACCACCAGAGATGTGCTGCTTTTGCACAGAAATCTGGATTTTGACAGTGTGGTTGCCACAGAAGACGGCCTTGCAGTCGGTGTTTTGAAATATGCCCGGGCACGGGGAATTGATGTGCCGGGGGAAATCAGTGTCGTAGGATACAACAATTCGGAACTTTCCATCAGTTGTGAGCCCGAACTTACTACAGTGGATGCCCGGGGGGAGATCCTGTGTAAGACAGCGATTGATTCTATGATGGCATTATTGGGCGGTGAAACAATCAGGAAAAAGACAACAATCAAATGTCATCTGATCAAGAGGAATACAACAGATTTCTGAACTCGAAGAAATACAGAGGGAAAGGAATTAATTCATTCATGAAAGGATTTAAGAAAATAGGTGCGCTGGTTCTTTGCTGCGGACTTTTCATCGGAAATCTGACCGGCTGCGCATCGATTAAAAGTGAGAAACGGATTATCCGTATCTCCCATGCCCAGTCCGAAACACATCCGGAACATCTGGGAGATAAATACGAGGTTCAGATTTACCCCAACGAATTACTGGGCGGTGCGCAGAAGGCGATTGAGCTGACCCAGACAGGCGCTATCGATTTTGTGGTGGCAGGCACTGCGAATCTGGAAAATTTTGCAGATGTCTACGAGGTATTCAGTATGCCTTATCTGTTCACTTCGGAAGAGGCATACCATGAAGTAATGAGTGATACGGAATACATGAAAGCAGTGTATGAATCCACGGATGAGGCCGGCTTTCGGGTACTTACCTGGTATAATGCAGGAACGAGAAGTTTTTACGCGAAAAAGCCGATCTATACGCCGGATGATTTGAAAGGACTGAAAATGCGTGTACAGCAGAGTCCGGCCAGTGTCAATATGGCGAATGCGTTTGGTGCGGCAGCATCTCCCATGAGTTTCGGAGAGGTTTATACAGCGATTCAGCAGGGTGTCATTGACGGAGCAGAAAATAACGAGCTGGCATTGACCAATAATAAACACGGTGAGGTTGCCAAGTACTATTCTTATAACAAACATCAGATGGTGCCGGATATGCTGATTGGAAATCTGAAATTCCTGGAGGGATTGAGTGAGGAAGAATATCAGATTTTTGAGGAGGCTGCGCTCCTTTCCACAGAAGAGGAAATGAAATACTGGGACGAACAGGTGGAAGAGGCGAAAAACATTGCGATCAATGAGATGGGTGTGGAATTTATTGAGGTAGATATACAGGCATTCAAAGATAAGGTGTCCGGGGTACAGCAGGAGATGCTGGATGCAAACCCGAGTATTTTGGAACTGTACGATCATATTCAGGAAGTCAATGCAAAATATACACAGGAGGAAGAGTAAATGAAAGTACTTCATAAGATTCGTAAAACGATCGATTTGATTTTAAGTTCCGCCTGCGCGCTTATTTTTGCAGCGATGGTTGTCATCGGAACTTATCAGATTGTAACCCGGTTTATTTTCCGGAATCCAAGTACGGTATCAGAAGAACTTCTGACCTACAGCTTTACCTGGATGGCACTTCTTGCCAGCGCCTATGTATTCGGAAAAAGAGATCATATGCGGATGGGATTTCTGGCAGACAAGCTGAATGCTTTCGGACGGAAAGTACTCAATCTGATCGGAGAATTCCTGATTCTGGTTCTTGCCGGCAGCGTAATGATCTATGGCGGTGTGAATATTATGGATCTGACCATGACACAGTCGACAGCTTCTCTTGGAATTCCCATGGGAATTGTGTATGCAATCCTTCCGATTTCCGGTGTGCTGATCGTGGTGTATTCTGTTTTGAACATCATCGATCTGATTGCCGGTGTGGAACGTGAGCAAAGAGAAGTCAAAGAGTGATTGTGGAAAGGAGTGAAATGACAATATGAATACTGCTCTTGTATGTGGTTTGATTATTCTGGTCGTGCTGGCGGTTCTTCTGCTGGCGGGTGTTCCGATCGCAGTAGCGCTTGGAATTTCATCTGTGTGCGCAATTCTTCCGATTATGGATACCGGTGTTGCCGTTTTGACCGGCGCACAGAGAATTTTTTCCGGTATTTCCGTGTTCAGTCTGCTGGCAATTCCTTTCTTCATTCTGGCCGGAAATATTATGAATAAAGGCGGCATTGCGATACGTCTGATTAATTTTGCAAAAGTTCTGACAGGAAGAACACCAGGTGCACTGGCGCAGACAAATGTACTTGCAAACATGCTGTTTGGAGCGATTTCCGGTTCCGGTACCGCTGCGGCTTCTGCAATGGGTTCCATTATCGGACCAATTGAAAAAGAAGAAGGATACGATCCCAATTTTTCTGCTGCTGCCAATATTGCAACAGCACCGACCGGTCTTTTGATTCCGCCAAGTAATGTTATGATTACATTTTCGCTGGTCAGCGGCGGAACTTCTGTCGCTGCACTGTTTATGGCAGGATATATTCCGGGAATTCTCTGGGGTCTGGCCTGCATGCTGGTAATCTTTTTTATTGCAAAAAAACACGGATACAGAAGCTCCACAAAATTTACAGCAAAAGAAAAATGGAATATTTTCCTGCAGGCACTTCCCTGTCTTTTGCTGATCGTGATTGTAATCGGAGGTATTATCGGGGGCATCTTTACTGCGACAGAAGGTTCTGTTGTGGCGGTGGTATACAGCCTGTTTCTTTCCCTGTACGGATATAAATCCATTAAGTGGAGAGACTTGCCGAAAATTCAGAAAGAAAGTGCAGAAATGACGGGTATCATTATCTTTCTGATCGGTGTATCCTCGATTATGTCCTGGGTAATGGCGTTTACCAATATTCCGGCGCTGGTATCCTCTGGTCTGCTCTCCATCAGCAATAACAAGTATGTGATTCTGTTTCTGATCAATCTTATTTTGCTGGTTGTCGGAACCTTTATGGATATGACACCGGCCTGCCTGATCTTTACCCCTATTTTTCTTCCCGTGTGTCAGGCACTTGGAATGAATACGGTACATTTTGGAATTATGATGATCTTTAACCTTTGTATCGGAACGATCACACCGCCGGTGGGAACGACATTGTTTGTAGGTGTAAAAGTTGGTGGAGTGAAGATTGAGACGGTAATCCGACAGCTGTTGATTTATTTTGCTGCTATTTTTGTTGTACTTTTGATGGTAACTTATATCCCGCAGATTTCTCTCTGGCTGCCGAGTCTGATGGGATATGTATAAAATGAGAATTTAAGAGGAGGCTTAAAACGATGAAAGCATTTATGGATCAGGATTTTTTGTTAAACACAGAGACAGCGAAAGAGCTGTATCATAATTTTGCAGCAGCGGTTCCGGTTCTGGATTATCACTGTCACATCAATCCCAGAGAAATTGCCGAGGACAGAAAGTTTGACAATATTACTCAGGTCTGGTTGGGCGGAGACCATTATAAATGGCGTCAGATGCGCTCCAACGGTGTGGATGAGTATTACATAACGGGAGATGCTCCGGATCGGGAAAAATTCCAGAAATGGGCGGAAACACTGGAAAAAGCGATTGGAAATCCGCTGTATCACTGGAGTCATCTGGAACTGCAGAGATTTTTCGGATATCACGGAGTACTGAACGGAGATACAGCGGAGGAAGTCTGGAATCTGTGTAATGCAAAACTGCAGGAGGATTCCATGAGTGTCCGCAATCTGATCCGTCAGTCAAATGTCACCCTGATCTGCACTACGGATGATCCGGCGGACGACCTTTTGTGGCATAAAAAGATTGCGCAGGATGATACTTTTGAAGTTCAGGTTCTTCCGGCGTGGCGTCCGGACAAGGCGATGAACCTGGAAAAACCGGATTATACCAAATATCTGGAGAAGCTTGGAACGGCAGCAGATGTAAAGATCAATACCTTTGAGGATCTGAAAACTGCTCTGCGCAAACGTATGGCATTTTTTGATGAGATGGGATGTCGTGCAAGTGACCATGCACTGGAGTATGTGATGTATGCTCCGGCCGGGGAAGAAGAGATTGAGCAGATTTTTGCAAAGCGCCTGCAGGGAAATCAGATCAGCAGAGAAGAGGAGCTGAAGTTTAAAACAGCATTTATGATGTTTGCTGCAGGAGAGTACAATAAACTTGGCTGGGCAATGCAGCTTCACTATGGATGCAAACGGGATAATAATACGAACATGTATCGTAAACTGGGACCGGATACCGGATATGACTGTATCAATAATTATGCACCCTCCAGTGAAACAGCAGATTTTCTGAACGCGCTGAATGAAGCAGGCAGTTTGCCAAAGACCATTCTGTACAGCCTGAATCCAAACGATGATGAAGCGCTGGGCACGATCCTTGGCTGCTTCCAGGATTCCTCTGCGATCGGAAAGATTCAGCAGGGATCTGCATGGTGGTTCAATGACAACAAAACCGGTATGGTAAAACAGATGACCTCTCTGGCAAATCTGGGACTGCTTGGAAACTTTATCGGTATGCTGACCGACTCCAGAAGTTTTCTTTCCTATCCGAGACATGAGTATTTCAGAAGAATCCTCTGTGATCTGATCGGAGGCTGGGTAGAAAACGGAGAATATCCGAAAGATATGAAAACACTGGAGAAAATTATTAAGGGAATTTCTTACAACAATGCGGTAAGATACTTTAATTTCCATCTGGATACGAAATAAGAGTGCTGCTTCTTGCATTTTGCGTTAGGCGCTGTTAAAATGGGTCTGTGGAAGGACAGAATCGAAAAAGAAAGCAAAAGAGGAATAAAATATGAAATTTGACAAAGATTTCTACCGAAATTTCTTTTCCATATATCCGGCGCTTGTTCTGCAGAATGTGATTACGCTCAGTGTGAACCTGGCAGATAATATTATGCTGGGGGCGTTTAGTGAGACGGCACTTTCCGGTGTGACTGCTGTCAATCAGATTCAGTTTGTCTACCAGCAGATTTTATTTGCGGCAGGGGAAGGAATGGTGATTTTCGGCAGTCAGTACTGGGGAAAACGGCAGATTGCTCCGATGAAAAGAATTGCCTCCCTGGCGATGCGCACGGGACTTTTCATTGGAGTAATTCTGTTTTTGGCAGCAAGCCTGTTTCCCGGCCAGCTTCTTCGTATTTTTACTACAGATGAGCTGATTATTGCCCAGGGAATGCGGTATCTGAACATTATCCGGTTTACCTATCTGTTTTTTGCGGTGACACAGATTCTGCTGGCGACACTTCGGAGTATAGGAACGGTAAAAATCGCATTTTATTTGTCTGTGATGACGTTTTTTGTAAACTGCGGAATCAATTATCTGCTGATTTTCGGAAACTTTGGAGCTCCAAGGCTCGGTGTGGAAGGTGCTGCAATCGGGACGCTGACTGCGAGAATGATGGAAACGGCAGTTCTTGTCTTTTATCTGTGGAAAAAAGAAAAGACTTTGAAACTGCGTCTGAAAGATTATCTTCAGTTCGACCGGATACTTTGCAAAGATTATTTTAAGGTTACCGCTCCGGTGATGATTACTCAGGGGCTCTGGGGAGTGAATACGGCATTGCAGACAGCGATCCTGGGACATATGACTTCTGCAGCGATTGCTGCAAACAGCGCAGCATCGAATCTGTTTCTGATGGTGAAATCCATGGCGGTCGGTGCATCTTCTGCCGCCTCTGTCATGATCGGAAAAACGGTGGGAAGCGGCGATATGGAAAAGGTGGAAACCTATGCCGTAAGGCTGCAGAAAATATTTTTGCTGATTGGTCTGATCTCGGGAACGCTGTTATATTTCCTGCGCATTCCGGTGCTGAGTCTGTACGATCTGCTGCCGGAGACGAAAGAAATGGCCAATACATTTCTGAAGATCCTGAGTGTTGTCTGTGTGGGTATGTCGTATCAGATGGCAACAAATACCGGTATTATCCGCGGAGGCGGCAATGCCATGTATGTGGTAAAGCTGGATCTGGTCAGCATCTGGATGATTGTGCTGCCGCTGTCATTTTTTATGGCATTTGTCGTCAAGGCATCCCCGGCGGTGGTTGTCTGCTGTCTGAACGCAGACCAGATTTTCAAATGTGTTCCGGCATTTCTGGTGGCAAATCATGGAAAATGGGTACGGAAACTGACAAGAGATGATGTATAAGAAGAGAATAGGAGATCCCGGCAGATGATACAGGAAAATCTGCCGGGATCTTTTTGCAATATTCCGCTGTCAAGACGCTTGCTGTCATTGACCGGAAGCAATTTTTCGTGCGACATAAACTCCGCTGGCGGAAGCATGAGACAGAGAGTGAGTGACGCCGCTGCCGTCGCCGATGACATAGAGTCCTTTGTATCTGGTCTCCAGATTCTCATCGATTTCCACTTCCATGTTGTAAAATTTTACTTCCACACCGTAAAGAAGAGTATCATCATTGGCCGTTCCGGGGGCTATTTTATCCAAGGCATAGATCATTTCAATAATTCCATCCAGTATTCGCTTTGGAAGTACCAGACTTAAGTCACCGGGAGTTGCAGCGAGTGTGGGACGAACCATCCCCTCCTCAATACGGCTTACGGTACTGCGGCGTCCGCGAACCAGATCACCGAAACGCTGTACGATGACACCGCCGCCGAGCATATTGGAAAGTCTGGCGATACTTTCTCCGTATCCGTTGCTGTCTTTGAACGGTTCGGAAAAATGCTTTGCCACCAGAAGGGCAAAATTTGTATTTTCCGTCTGTTTTGAGGGATCTTCATAACTATGGCCGTTGACCGTTACGATTCCCTTGGTATTTTCATTCACGACAATGCCGTGGGGGTTCATACAGAAGGTGCGCACATTATCTTCGAATTTTTCTGTCCGATAGACAATTTTGCTCTCATACAATTCATCTGTCAGGTGAGAAAAAATCACGGCGGGAAGTTCCACGCGGACACCGAGATCCACACGATTTGATTTTGTTGGGATATTCAGTTCGCCGCAGACTTTTTCCATCCATTTGCTTCCGCTTCGTCCCACGGAAATGATGCAATTGGTACAGTCGTCAAAGGTATCATCGTGGTAGACGCGGTAGCCATCCTCGATGATTTCCAGTGTCTTAACCGGTGTCTGGAAAAAGAAAGTTACCTTTTCCTTTAATATGGCATACAGATTTTCCAGAACCACGTAATTGATATCTGTGCCCAAATGTCTCACAGAGGCGTCCAAAAGGCGCAGTTTATTCTGAATGCAGAGCTTTTTGAATTTCGTTTGAGCTGTGGAATACATTTTTGTATCCCATCCGCCGTGGGAAACATTGATCTCATCTACATACTGCATCAGTTCAATTGCCTGCTTTTTACCGACGTGTTCGTAAAGAGTACCGCCGAAATCGTTTGTAATGTTGTATTTGCCATCGGAAAACGCTCCGGCTCCGCCAAAACCACTCATGATTGCACAGGTCTTGCATTTGATACAGCTTTTTACTTTGTCACCGTCAATCGGACAATGCCTTTTTTCCAGAGGATATCCTTCTTCGAAAACTGCAATTTTCAATTCCGGTCTTTTTTGAACCAGTTCATAGGCCGAAAAAATACCTCCGGGGCCGGCACCGACGATGATAACATCATATTTCATATTCATCAGCTCCTTTGTTTACGACGATTTTTTGATAATAAAGAATGATACCAGCGGATTTCTTCGCGCTGCACGTTTTTGAAATCTGCTGGTATCATTATATCGTTTCAACAAAAAGCATGTCAAGGAATTCAAAACTGTGTCAGGGATATTTTTGCTCTCTGCGAGATCAGTTCGTCACTCAGAAGTGACAGAGCATCGATCAATCCCACGCGGTAGGTGCCAAGTCCGCAGCTTGCATCTGCAGTCTCGCCTGCGATTCCGAGAGTGACAGCGGATAAAAGAGCTGCGCTGAGAGGATCGGTGACAGAAAGATATACACCGAGAATGCAGGTCAGCATACAGCCGGTACCGGTGACCTTCGCCAGATTTGGCGTGCCGTTTTCGATGGAATAGACGGTCTGACCGTCAGGAGCGGCGATCAGATCTACTTCACCGGTAGATAAAATAACAGCACCGGTACGGGCTGCGTATGGTTTCATGAGATTCGCCATGCGCGCGATGGAGTCCGGCTGATTCTTTGATACCGCATCTTTTTTTCCGACATCGATGCCGCAGGCGTCAAAATCGGCTCCGACGATGGCGCGTATTTCGGAAGCATTTCCCTTGATTACGGATGGATGACAGTCCCGGATAAATGTCCGGGCGATTTCCATGCGCAGTTCACTGCAGTTGATTCCTACCAGATCAATCACTCCGGACTTTTCATGGCCTGCAATCAGGATGGATTGGGCTCTTGCATCGGTAATGTTGGCAAGGCTGACGGTCAGTGCATCTGCCATTCGTGCGATTTTTGCGACTTCCAGGGGATGTTCCGCCATGATCGGTTTTGCGCCAAGCGCCAATACGGCGTTTGCACAGTCATTTACGGCGATCGGACTTGTAATGCTGTGAATCAGTGGGCTTTTTGCCTGTACAGCAGCACGGGCACTGCGAAATTGTTCCATGAAATCCTGCATTTTTCATTCTCCCTGTTCTTTAAGCTTTTGCGGTTTTGGGTCTTTTTACAAGCCAGTAAAGGGCGGCTCCAAGGACAAAGGCAGCCAGTACAATGTATTTCAGGCTGTTTGCCAGCGGTCCCGGGGAGCTGACAAAGACACGTACTGCAATCAGGGTTGCCAGATAGCCGATAAAACCAAGAAATGCAATACCAAGAGCATCATTTGCTACCGTATCGCTTCCTTCATAGACTTTTGAGCCAAGCGCATCCTGGAAAGTGGATAACAGTCTGGCTTTTTGCAGATGTTTGAGGAAAAGAAACGCCAGACTTCCGCCGATCAGTGTGCCTGCGATGAAAGAGGGCACATAGAAAAACCAGGTAAGGCCTGTCCTTCCCCAGAGAAAAGTCATAACAGGATAGGAAACGATCGCTCCGATGATACCGGTTCCAATCACTTCACCGATAAAGGCGCAGACCAGTTTGCCTTTTGAGAGACGGTAAAGCATGCCTGAAAGAAAAGCACCGAACACGGCTCCGGTAAGAGCAAGAGGCGGAATGCCCATAAAAGCCATTCGAATGATACCGATTGCCAGTGCACAGACAAAGGCATACCACGGTCCTAAAAGAACAGCACAGGTGACATTAATAAAGTGTGCCATCGGGCACATGCCTTCTACCCGAAGAATCGGAGAGATTACGACGCCCAGCGCCACCATCATGGCAAGGAATACGAGTTTCATTACGTGTTTGTTTTTTTTCATTTTGACCTCCAGTCTGATTTATCTGCTGTAAAAAGGCCTGCAAAAAAAGCGTGCCGACGGCACGCTTTCACTTTGTCTGAAAATGAGAATCCGGACATAGCAATGGCAGCCGCTTTTTACAGCTTTATCATGCGGTCGATGCTTGCTTTGCATCCTCTCAATCCGAAACACGGACTCCCATCGCTATTTCTTCTGTACGCCATGTTAGGGCGCTCCCCCTCCCATCGCTTTGTTAAACGATACGAATCAGGGAAACGTACCGTTCCTTGCACAGAAGCTCTATCGTTATTATAAGTTGTAAATCGAAAAAGTCAAGAGAATTTCGTGAAAAACGAATTTTTCTGGCTTGTTACTGTTCAAAAGACGAAGCGGCCTTTTTGGCCTGCAAAAATTCTTCCTTAATGGATTTTAAGAGTTCCGGATCCAGCAAAACATCTGCGATACTGTCAGCTATGATTTTGGCGGCGCAGAGAATCGCATCGTGAGCACTTTTCGTTTTTCCGGCTCTCAGATATTCTTCCGAGTGGGCGGCTGCATTTTTTTCCACGAAAGCAATCCGGATACAGGAACCGGGGACTTCATACAGTACATTTCCAAAATCAGTGGAACCTGTCTTGAGACGGGGAGGGGCAACGCAGGGTGCCTGCTCCAGGGCAGCATTTTTCATCAGCAGATCATTGGTGGTATGGCTGACGATTTTGCTTTTAAAAGGCAGATCTCTTTGAACGTCATAAGTTGTGGATGTCATCAGAGAGGCGCCTTTGATAATATCAAGGAACCGCTGGACAATATTGTCTAACATGTCAGTGCTGTAAGAACGAAGCGTGTATTCGGCAACTGCGGTATCCGGCACCACATTTGGAGGACCGCCGGCGCTGCGGATGGTATAGTGCATTCTGGTATCTTCGGGGACATGTTCCCGCAGCATTTCTATGGCATGAAAAGAGAGCAGTGCAGCGTCAAAGGCACTGCGGCCTTTTTCAGGAGCGATTGCGGCATGGCTTTTTACACCGTGAAAGGTGACTACAAAATTTTCGAGAGCCATGCATTTTTCGTCTACACCTGTGGTAGGAGAGCCATGAGACATAAAGGCAAGATCCAGCTCTTTCATATAGCCGGCATCCAGCATAACGATTTTGCCTCCAAGCGTCTCTTCAGCAGGGGTTCCGTAAACGACAAGACGATAAGGAATATCCCGGATACATTCTTTGACGGCGATGGCGGCTCCGATGCCTGTCGGTCCCTGGAGATGATGTCCGCAGGCATGTCCGATTCCTTCCAGGGCATCGTATTCCACCAGAATACCGATGGTCGGACCGCCTTCCAGATTTTGATAAGTTGCGCGAAAGGCTGTTTCAAGTCCTGTCCCGGATTCAATTTGAAACCCTTCTTTTTGAAGATATTCCATCAGAAGAGCGCTGGATCGATATTCTTTTCCGCTGATTTCCGCCCAGTCAAAAATCTGATCTGCCATTGCGGTCAAATCCTTTGCTCTATCGTCAATGACACTGCCAAGTAGTTCTTTCACAAAAAAGTTCCTCCTAAGTAAAATTTTAGCATTTTGCTGATTTCGGTTAATGTATCGGTGCATCTGTTTTTTTGTCTGAGAAATGTCGTATCTGCAAAGAGCTGCCAGTCTTCGGGACAGTTTTTCGGATCTATGGCTCCGGCTCTCAAAAGCGGAAAGGTTCCCCAGGAAAAGGCAAGATCCTGCCCGTGAGACGCACCGTAGCTTTGTCGGAGCTGGTTGATCCGGCCGGCTGTTTCCTTTAGAAGCTGTGTATTTGGATTGTTTTTTTTCAAAAGTTCTCTCATCTGTTTTTCAATTTCTGAGAACAGTTCGCGGACCTCACCGAGAGTGGCGGAACCGGTTTGTTCTATTTCCAGAAGTTCCTTCCGGATAGTCTGAAAATAAAAATCAGGATCGGCTGGAAGGCTTTGCGGGGTCAGAAAAGCATTCAGAACTTCATACAGGCAAAGGTATTTCTGAAACATGACTTCGGGATCCACCTTGTCTGCGGTATCATATCTGGTATGCCACCACCAGTCGCCGGAACCGGGTGCGGCAGATTCTTTTTCTTCCGGAAGCCGTTCCATGCGAAGGGCAATATGATAAGGAATGCGTTCTCCCCAGAAAGACTGATCAGCACCCCGGCCAATCTTTCCCCAGACTTCCGGAAAAGGAATTCCGCTTTTTTTGGAAAGTTCATGATAGAAGGACTGTCCCTCCAATCCAGTGGTGCGAACGGCCAATACTTTGGCAGTTACAGAACCGGTCAGATCACTGTTAATGTGTGCGATACAGTTTTGGCACAGATCCTGATGAAAATGATCTGCATACCAGGCGGAGCCCATGTATCTTCCGTTGGAGTGCCCCGGCCACCAGGCGATGCGAAGACTTCTAGTAAGAGGATTTTCCTGATTCATCTGATGAAATCTGGCTGTAAGTTCCATCATGATGGAATTAGAAGAACCGTTATCCATTGCACCCTCATACCAGGTATCGTAGTGACCGGAGAGAAGTACAAAATCGCTGGATTTTCCGCGTATTTCGGCTACCGGAAGAACAACTTTTTCCACATGGGTATCTACGGTCACAGAAAGTGCGGCGGAGAGTTTTTCACCACGATTCAGCCGATCAATCAGTTTTTTTCCATCCGGACCGTTGATGGCAGCCACAGGAAGGCAGAGAGTGGACCAGACGGATTCAAGGTCAGGCGTACCCCAGATGGTTCCGACCGTATCTTCGTGGATTTCTTCTTCGTCGGACATCCAGATCTGGATCAATCCGGCAGCCTGATATTGTTCCAGAAGCTTCGCATACTTTTCGTCGTATCCAAATGCAAGAACAATCTTATCTTTGACGGAGCTGAGAAATTCCTTTTCTTCTGCAAGATGAGAGGGATCGGAGGCGAAGGGATCAAAGAGGAGTTCGCCCTTAACCGGTTCGGGACAGTTCATGGAAAAGGAGCGGGGACGGCTTTTTATTTCCTGCTTTTTCAGTGCTTCGAAGTGAGCTTCTCCGTCAAAAACCTCAAAATGACTTTCCAGAGGATTGCTGAGATAAGCGGGAAAGGTATAGGTTTCGTAAGGAATTCCCTTCTGTTTTAAATAACGGCAGATATCGTCAGCTCCCTTTTTTGCGTCTTCGCTGCCGCTTAGTTTTTCACCCCTGCACAATTCCTCCAGGTGGCGATAAAGTTCTGTTTTAATCATTTCTTTTTCTTCTGATGTCATACCGGTACCTCATTTGAAAGGAAAAGAGCTGCACATTTTGAAACTTATGGCAGCTCTTTTGGAAAGTAGTTTTAATATCCGATTGCAACCGCGATGATCATAAAGACGCATCCGGCCAGTGTCCAGAGAAGGAACAGAGGAACCATGAACTTCAGCCATTTCGGATAAGGGATTTTGGATACAACCAGATATCCCATCAGCGCGGAAGAGGTTGGCAAAATGGAATTGGAAAATCCGTCACCGAGCTGGAAAGCCAGAACTGCGGTCTGTCTCGAAATTCCTACAAGATCGGCAACCGGTGTCATAAGAGGCATGGTAACAGCAGCCTGTCCGGTTCCGGAAGTAATCAGACAGTTGACAAACGACTGGGCAATAAACATGCCGACAGCCTGGAAGGTATGAGGCAGAACATTTACTACATTTGCAATGGCATAAACAATCGTATCCAGAATCTGAGCATCGGAAAGTACGAGTTCGACGCCTTTCGCAACACCGACAATCAAAGCGCCGACGGTAATGCCTGCAGCACCTTTGCCAAATGTGGATGCGATTTTATTTGGACCGTATCCGTTGATGATGCCGGCAAGGACACCCATCACAAGAAACAGTGCAGACATTTCCTCAAAATACCAGTCAAGTTTGGCAAGACCGTAAATCAGAACGGCAAAGCCGACTGCAACTTCGACAAGAACCAGAATCTGACGTTTGGTAATTACGGCAGTGGATTCGTCGAATTTGTATTCTTCGCTTTCCGTAATGCCATAGAGAATACTCTTTTCGGGATGCGCTTTTACTTTTTTCTCATAAGCAATAATGTAAAGGGTATCAATGACAAGCAGAACGACAAGAATTACCGCACGGTATCCGATTCCGGAAAACATAGGAAGTTCTGCAATATCCTGTGCAACACCTACATTGAATGGGTTCAGAAGACCGGCAGTAAATCCGGAAGCCGCGCCCATGGCAATCATGGCAACGCCGGTAACCTTATCCAGTCCGAGAGAAAGCGCGAGTGTAATGCCGATCGGAATAAAAATCATAACCTCAGAGGACATTCCCATGGTTGTGCCGAAGACAGAGAATAGTACCAGGAAAACGGGAATCACAAAATATTCTTTGCCGACAAACATTTTGGAGAGTTTCTGGCAGAGAGCGGTGAGAGCGCCGGTGGAGGTAATGATCTCGAACGCACCGCCGATCATGAGAATAAAGGTGACCGTTGAAGCAGCTGATACAATGGCACGATAGATAATTCCGGGTACGGAAAACAGGCTGACCGGATTGGATTCTACCGTATGATAGCTTCCTGCTTCCACCAGTGTTCTGCCGAGAGCCTCGTCTGTGTAACGGGTATATTCACCCGCCGGAACAAAGTAAGTTGCGATGGCTGCAAGGATAATCAGGGCAACCAGAATTACGAATGTATGCGGGGGCTGAAATGTTTTTTTCTTGTTCGTTTGTTTCTCTTTCATGTCTTTCTCCTTTCAAAGCCTCTTTTCGCTTGACGTAAATTATGCTTTCTTTTAATATAAAAGCAGATGAGGGATTTGTGAAATATATCCTTTTTATTCTATCTATAAAGAATATTTATGGTTTGAAGAAAAGAGAATCAGCAGAAAAGAGGGGAGAGGGAATGACGGACAGGGATATGCAGTACGTACTTACGATTGCCACTTACGGCAATCTGACCCGTGCTGCAGAGGTATTGTATCTTAGTCAGCCGGCACTGAGCATCCAGCTGAACCGACTGGAAAAATCACTGGGAATGAAGCTTTTTGAGCGCACGGGAAAGAAGATGGTGCTTACCTATGCGGGAGAAGAATTTGTGACATCAGCCAGGCAGATTATGATGAAAAAATTCGAACTGGAAGATCATATGAATGATATCCGGCAGCACAGAACAGGCCGCCTGAGAATCGGATACAGTGTAAAGCAGATGTCTGCTTTATTTCCAAACGTGTTTATCACTTTTCAGAAAATGTATCCTCAGATTAAGGTGATCCCCATTGATGGTCATGTAAATGATCTGGAAGAGCTTCTGGCCAAAAATGAACTGGATATTCTTTTTGCCCACCATGTTATGGAAAAGCCTCATTTCTTATATGAAACGATTTATCGTGACCGGCTTCTTGCTGTCCTCCCGAAAAAACATCCTGCCTGCAGCAAAGCGGTTCCGATGCCGGGACGCAGTTATCCCTGGCTTGATCTGAAGGAAGTGCAGGAGGAATGTTTCATTCTTCAGCACAGCAATCAGAATATCCGTCAGTTTGAAGAGGACGCCATGCTTTATGCAGATGTCTCTCCGAAGATTTCATATAAAATCAGCAGCATTGATGCCGGCATTCGTATGGCAGATGCCGGGTTCGGAGTGGCATTTACGCTGGAAAGTTATCTGAAGGATTCAAAAAATGCAGAACAAATGCAGATCTTTTCTGTTGGGGATAAAAATCTGACCATCGCATTTTCGGCGATCAAAAATGCAGAGCGCACGGAAACAGCCGAAATGAGGAAATGGATTGAACTGACAATCAAAGAAGCAAAAGAAAGCCATACTCTATTGACAGAGTAGGAATTCGGGAATATGATAAACTATATGTGCAAGATGCCAGGGTCAAAAGGTCATGATTTTCATGCTGGCATGAAAAATCATGACTTCTTGACCCGCCAAACATGAGAAAGCAGCCATTTTTCGAAGAAAAATGAGCGGATTTCGAATGTTTTTCGGATTTTGGGGAGCGCAAAGCGCGAAAAATCCGAAAGCATCAGGGGGCAAATACTTTTGACCTCAACATCTATGTGCAAAGGAGCCATATTATTGGGCTCTTTTTTGCTTATTTTTATTAGGGGGAATGTACAGATGAAGAAAAAGAAAATGACAACGAAACACCTGACACTGGCAATTTTCATTGGCCTGATCCTTGGAATTATCTATGGATTTTTGATGCAGAAATGGTTTGCAGGAACACTTCCGGCAATCTCACTGATCTCAAAACTCTATATGAATGCTCTTTGCATGATGATTTACCCGCTGGTATTCTGTTCACTGATCGTGGGTATTCAGGGGATTGGAAGTATATCGGCAACCGGTAAAATCGGCGGTCAGACAGTTGGCTATTATGTTATGACGACTCTGGTTGCCAGCCTGATCGGACTTTTCCTTCCGAAAGCGCTTGGGGTAGGAAAAGGAGTTGCCATTCAGATGGTGGAGGCGGATGTGAACGCCACAAAATTCACAAGTATTCTTGATACCATAGCCAATCTGATTCCGTCGAATCCGGTTGCTTCTTTTGCGGAGGGCAACATGCTTCAGGTTCTGGTGTTTGCCATTATTGTGGGTGTTGCCTGTCTTTCGCTGAAAGAAAAGGCGGAACCTTTTGTAAAAGTCGTGGAAGCGGTTAATGAAATTTCAGTAAAGATTATTTCTGTTGTTATGTATTTTACCCCTGTGGGAGTTTTCTGTTCGATTTCTTCTGTGATTTATGCGAATGGAAAGGAAACGGTTGCAGCGATTGCAGCGGTACTGGTGGCTCTTTATGTGACAATGATTGTCTATGTACTGGTTTTCTACGGAGCGATTGTAAAAATACTCGGAAAATGCAGTCTGAGGACCTTCTTTTCAAAAGTGATGCCTGCTGCGCTCAATGCTTTCGGTACCTGTTCCAGCTCTGCAACCTTGCCGATCAGTAAAAAATGTGCGGACGATCTGGGTGTACCCAATGAGATTTCTTCCCTGGCACTGCCGCTTGGAGCAACCATTAATATGGATGCCGTTTCCATCCTGATGTCCTTTATGATCGTGTTCTTTGCCAATGCCTGCAATATCGATGTGAGTTTCGGAACTCTGTGTATTGTTTTACTGAGCAATACCCTTCTTAGCATTGGAACTCCGGGTGTTCCGGGAGGAGCGATCGCATCTTTTGCCGCACTCTCGGCAATTGCCGGCCTTCCGTCCGGTATCATGGGCGTGTATATTAGTGTCAACACACTCTGTGATATGGGGGCTACCTGCTGTAATGTACTTGGTGATCTGGCATGTTCGGTTGCGATGAAAGAGACAGCGAAGAGTGTGACGGAAAGGAATAAATAATTGGCCGCGGGCGGATGCTGTTTTTGACGGATGGATAGACAGAAAGGATGAATTATGTTATGAAAAGTTTACGTGTAGAACGGGTTTTAAGGGGAATGGAACAAAAAGGGCTGTCACAGATGGTGGTTTCAGATCCTTAC
The DNA here is from genome assembly GCA_028727605.1 of Lachnospiraceae bacterium. Classification (GTDB taxonomy): domain Bacteria; phylum Bacillota; class Clostridia; order Lachnospirales; family Lachnospiraceae; genus Fusicatenibacter. The sequence continues at coordinate 8,948 of JAQYOA010000248.1, read as the reverse complement.
AGTGTATATTACCTGACAGGCCGCTGGATTTTTCCGGGGGAGCGCCTTTTGGCGCTGCTTTTGGGAACGGATGGAAAACATCATCTGGTTTTGAGCAACCTGTATCCTCAGCCGGAAGATTCGGATCTTGAGGTGACTTATGTGGATGATATTGAGGATTGCATTGAGACGCTGAGTGTTTACGTAAAAAAAGGAACGGTAACAGGCGTTGATAAAAACTGGCAGGCAAAATTTCTCCTGCGTATGCAGGAACTGAATCCAACCAACACGTTTGTCAATGCCTCCGTCATTGTAGACAATGTCCGTATGATCAAGGATGAGGAAGAGCAGGAACTGATGCGCAGATCTTCTCTGCTGAATGATGCGGCAGTTGCCCGTCTTACCGAGATCGCAAACAAAGGATATAATGAACAGCAGCTCTCAGATGAGCTTCTGAAAATCTACAAAGAACTTGGAGCAGAAGGCTTTTCGTTTGAACCGATCATTGCTTTTGGAAAGAACACGGCAGACCCCCATTATATGCCGCAGCATGCGAAAGCACTCTGCGGGGATTGTATGACTTTCGATATCGGAGGAAAAAAAGACAACTACTGTTCCGACATGACAAGGGATGTCTTTCTTGGAAAAGTTTCGGACAGACAGAGGGAGATTTACGAGATCGTCCTGGAGGCAAATCTCCGGGGCATTGCAGCGGCAAAGCCCGGAAACCGGATGTGTGATGTAGATCTTGCTGCCCGCCGCTATATCGAATCAAAAGGACTGGGTGAGTATTTTCCGCACAGAACCGGTCATTCCATTGGACTTGAAGTTCATGAATTTGGAAATGTCGCTTATAATAATGAAAATATCATACAGCCCGGCCAGTGTTTTTCCGTAGAACCGGGTATCTATCTGCCGGACGAGGGGTTTGGCATCCGTATCGAGGATCTGGTTTTGATTACGGAAAATGGCTGTGAAGTATTGAATCACTATACGAAAGATCTGATTGTGATACCTTTTGAATAAGAGAAGGAAAGAAAGCATGCAGATTCCGGAAAACGGGAAGCTGCATGCTTTTTATAATATCCGGAATGAAAGCTGCGGTGTTTTGCAGATTTCTTTAAAATCAGTGTAAAAAAATGGAAAGTATTGGTAAAAAATATATTTTGTGACTTTTCACCAAAAAAATATATGTATAATTTGCACAAAGACCATGTTGTTTTCGAGAAAAGTGTGTTATACTGTTTTCATACCAACAGATACATCTGTCATGACAGAGATATCCGTGAATGAGAATCCGGTATTTGCCGGGATTTTCAAGTAATAATTTGAAACAGAGGGAAACATTATGGCAAAAGAAATGATTGCTATGCTTCTTGCCGGAGGTCAGGGCTCACGTCTGTATGCACTGACTGAGAAGCTTGCAAAACCGGCAGTTCCGTTTGGCGGAAAATATCGTATTATTGACTTTCCGCTTTCGAACTGTGTGAATTCCGGCATTGATACGGTAGGTATTCTTACCCAGTATCAGCCCATGGTCTTGAATGAGTACATAGGAAATGGTCAGCCATGGGATCTCGACCGCCTTCACGGAGGAGTTCATGTTCTGCCTCCCTATCAGAAGGCATCCGGTTCCGACTGGTATAAAGGAACAGCAAATGCAATTTATCAGAACATCCCATTCATTGAGCGGTATAATCCGGAGTATGTTATCATTCTGTCCGGTGACCAGATCTGTAAGCAGGATTACAGCGATTTCCTCCGTTTTCACAAGGAGAAAGGTGCTGAGTTCAGCGTTGCTGTCATGGAAGTTCCGTGGGAGGAGGCTTCCCGCTTTGGTCTGATGGTAGCGGATGAGAATGATAAGATTACTGAATTCCAGGAGAAACCGAAGAATCCGAAGTCAAATCTGGCTTCTATGGGTATCTATATTTTCAACTGGGATATTCTGAAAAAGTATCTGGTAGAAGATGAAGCAGATCCGAATTCTTCCAATGATTTCGGAAATAACATTATTCCGAATCTGCTTCGCGACGGACGTAATATGTATGCTTACCATTTCAGCGGATACTGGAAAGATGTCGGAACGATTTCTTCTCTGTGGGAAGCAAATATGGAAGTTCTGGATCCGGAACACAGCGGTATCAACCTGTTTGATGACGACTGGAAGATCTACAGCCGAAACAGCGGTATGACAGGTCACAAAATTACAGAAACAGCTGTTGTTGAGAATTCCATGATTACCGATGGCTGCCGTATTGCAGGTCATGTAAAACACTCTGTTCTTTTCGCCGGTGTCAAGGTAGAAGAGGGCGCAGAAGTGGAGGATGCAGTTGTTATGGGCGGAACTGTGATCAAAGCAGGCGCCGTTGTAAAACACTGTATCATTGCAGAAAATGTTGTGATCGGAGAAAATGCTGTAGTTGGCGCGATGCCTACAGAGAATGAGAAAGGCGTTGCAACCGTAGGTTCCGGCATTTATATCGGTGACGAAGCCAAGGTCGGACCGAACGCTATGGTAAAGAATAACGTAAAAGGTGGTGAAGAACAATGGTAAATTCTAATGCAGATGCACTGGGCATCATTTTCCCAAACAGCTACGACGATCAGGTACCGGATCTTGTCAGCGAGCGTCTGATGGCATCCATCCCTTTTGCAAGCCGTTATCGTATAGTGGACTTTATCCTGTCCAGTATGGTAAACTGCGGAATCGGCAATGTTTCAATTGTTGTTCGTAAAAATTATCATTCTCTGATGGATCATCTGGGATCCGGCCGTGAGTGGGATCTGGCACGTAAAAACGGCGGCCTGAATATCGTTCCCCCCTATTCAGAGAAAATGATCACTGTTTATAATGGAAGAGTGGAAGCACTTGCGAGCCTTCTGGATTTCCTGAAATGGCAGAAAGAAAAATACGTTGTGCTTTCCGATGCAAATATTGCAGTTAATTTTGATTTCAAAGATATGCTGAATGCACACGTTGCAAGCGGTGCTGATGTAACCGTTGCATATGCAAAAGAGGAGATCCCGGACGGAATTCGCAACTCTTATCATAAGACAAAAGATCTTTATTACACGCTCAGCATCGAGGACGGACGTGTTACCAAGATTTATATCAATCCGGAAGATGAAGGTGTTCAGAATATGTCTATGAACATCTATATTATGGAAAGAGAACTGTTGATGGATCTGATCAACACCGCTTTTGTTCGTGGCTATGCATATTTCGAGAGAGATATTCTGGCTCCACAGCTGGATAAATTGAATGTTCATGCTTATGAATTCGGAGGATACTTCGCAAGAGTCTATGACATGAAGAGTTATTTCGATGAGAATATGAAGCTTTTGAAGGATGAGAATCTGGATGCTCTGTTCTCCGGAAATCCGATTTATACGAAGATTCGTGACGATAACCCGACTCGTTACATCAACGGATCAAAGGCAAAGAATGTGATGGTTGCTGATGGCTGCGTAATCGAGGGTGAGATTGAGAACAGTATTCTGTTCCGTGGTGTTAAAGTAGCCAAAGGTGCAAAAGTGAAAAACTGTGTCCTGATGCAGGATACTGTGATTGAAGCCGGAGCACAGATTGAATATGTGATCTCAGATAAGTATGTTACCGTAACGGAAGGCAAAGAGATTAAAGGAACGGATACCTTCCCGGTATTTATCGCGAAAGATCAGACTGTATAAGCCCCTGTTTTATACCACAACAGATATCCGTGAAAGGAAGTCTGTTGTGGTATTTTTTATGTATGGACGGCGGAAAGAAAAGGGGATCGGGAACAGAAATAAAAACATGGGAGGATGGAGATTTATGGAAAAGGGAAGAGTGATTCAAGTGGATGAGAAGGTGCCGTTTAAGCTGCTGCTGCCGCTGAGTGTTCAGCACCTCTTTGCCATGTTCGGTGCGTCCGTTCTGGTACCGTTTTTGTTCGGAATCAATCCGGCGATTGTTCTGTTTATGAATGGTGTGGGAACGCTGATTTATATTCTGATTACAAAAGGGAAAGCACCGGCATATCTGGGCTCCAGTTTTGCATTTCTTGCACCGGCAGGGATTGTAATCAGCCAGATGGGTTATCCTTATGCATTGGGTGGATTTGTGGCCGTCGGATTTTTTGGATGTATTCTGGCCGGCTTGATTTATAAGTTTGGAACAGACTGGATTGATGTGGTGCTTCCGCCGGCAGCGATGGGACCGGTAGTAGCGCTGATCGGACTGGAATTATCCAGTTCGGCTGCTTCCAATGCCGGACTTCTCGAGGACAAGGTATCAACGGAAAATATCGTTGCCTTTTTGATAACACTCGGGGTAGCTGTGTTTGGTTCCGTGGTCTTTCGCGGATTTTTGTCTGTTATTCCGATTCTGATTGCAGTTCTTGTAGGGTATGGGGCAGCTGTGTGCTTTGGTATGATTGATTTTTCCGTGATCGCTGCCGCACCGTTATTTGAACTGCCCAATTTCCAGGCCCCAAAATTCAGCGCTCAGGCGATCTTAATGATTCTGCCGGTTCTGCTGGTGATTACATCAGAACACATCGGTCACCAGGTGGTAACAAGCAAGATTATTGGCAGGGATATCATCAAGGACCCGGGTCTGCACAGAACTTTGCTGGGAGATAATTTTTCCACAATGCTGTCCGGTCTGATCGGATCTGTTCCAACAACGACGTATGGAGAAAATATTGGAGTGATGGCGATCACAAAAGTATACAGTGTCCGCGTTATTGCAGGCGCAGCGATTATTTCAATTGTATGCTCCTTTATCGGAAAACTCTCCGCTGTGATTCAGACGATTCCGGGATCGGTAATTGGAGGAATCTCCTTTTTACTGTATGGTATGATTGGAGCCTCCGGTATCCGGATTCTGGTGGATTCCAAAGTGGATTATGGAAAATCCCAGAATCTGATTCTTACATCCGTCACCTTTGTAGCCGGCCTTTCCGGCATTGCTGTGAAAATCGGGAATATTCAGCTTACCGGTATGGTACTTGCCTGTGTGGTAGGAATGCTGTTAAGCCTTGCTTTCTATCTGCTGGATCGATTTCATCTGACAAACGATGAACAGTAAAAAAACAGGGATCGCTGCTGCGGCAAATTTGTATTGCCGGGCAGTGATCCCTGTTTTTTTAAAATCTGGAAGGCAGCTGATACTTTTCAGACAGTGCCCGATACTCTTTTTCAAACTGAAGATCTGCTCCGCTCTTCATGGTTCTCAGATATTCGTGGGTATCAAAACCGCCGTTCTGTACCTGGCTGACGCAGGCTGCTATGTTGGAACAGTGATCAGAAACGCGTTCGAAATCTGTCATAACATCGGACAGAATAAAACCGAGTTCGATGGTGCATTTTCCGTTCTGAAGACGGTAGATGTGATTGTTCTTGATCTGTGCGTTCAGTCCGTCGATGACCTGTTCGAGAGGCTCTACCTGCTTGGATTTTGACTGATCTTCTTCCTTAAATACCTGGAAGGACATGGTTACAATGTCCTCAACGGCTTTTCCGTAGATGGAGAGTTCTTCTGCGGCACCGTCAGAAAAATGCAGGGATTTTTCGTGCATTTCTTTTGCGGCCTGCATCACATTTACCGTGTGATCGGAAATCCGCTCGAAATCACCGATGCAGTGAAGAATCATGGAAAGTGTCTGGCTGTCCTTGCGGGACAGCTTTTTGCTGCTGAGCTGAACCAGGTAAGTGCCGAGAGCATCTTCATAGTGATCTACACGGGATTCCAGAGTGGCAACTTCCTCGGCAGTCTGGGGATTGTAATTGTCAAGGAGGCTGATACATTTATAAAGTCCCTGCTCCGTAAGATCAGCCATCGTTGCAGCTGCATGCTTACACTGAGTAAGAGCAAAGGCAGGACTGTCCAGAAAACGGCGATCCAGCATCTGACAGGCCTCGTCCGCTTTTTCTTCCGGACCGTCCGGAATCGTCAGTTTTGCAAGTCTGACCAGACCGTTGCCGAACGGCAGGAGTGCGATTGTTGCAAAAATATTGAAACCGGAATGGATAATGGCAATTCCTGCTGCATTTGCCGCCTGGTTAAGGAACGGGAGCGAAACGAAAGCGGTGATTCCGTAAAATAGAATCAGAAAAACGAGTGTTCCGATTACGTTGAAATAGAGATGAACCATAGCAGTTCTCTTGGCATTTCGGGTTGTTCCGATGGATGAGAGAAGAGCGGTAATACAAGTACCGATGTTCTGACCCATGATAATCGGAATGGCAATGGCATAGCTAACCGATCCCGTGGCACAGAGTGCCTGCAAAATACCAATCGAAGCGGAGGAACTCTGAATCACAGCGGTTAAAAAGGCGCCGGCCAGAACTCCAAGCAGCGGCATGGAAAACTTCGTCAGAATACCGGTAAATTCCGGGACATCGGCGAGGGGGGAAACAGCACTGCTCATCGTGCTCATTCCGAACATCAGGATAGAAAATCCGGTAAGCAGTGTACCGATATTTTTGGTTTTGTCATTTTTGGACATCATCAGCAGAAAGACACCGATGATTGCCAGAATCGGGGAAAAAGAAGAGGGATTCAGCATTTTAATGAAAACATTGCTGCTCTCGATTCCCGTAAGACTCAAAATCCAGGAAGTGATTGTGGTACCGATATTGGCACCCATGATAATGCCCACCGCCTGGGATAGTTTCATAATTCCTGAATTTACAAAACCGACTACCATAACAGTGGTGGCGGATGAGGACTGAATGACGGCAGTCACTCCGGCGCCAAGGAGCACAGCCATGAAACGGTTGGATGTCAGTTTTTCCAATAAATGCTCTAATTTTCCTCCGGACAATTTGGTCAGTCCGTCTCCCATAGAACTCATGCCGTAAAGAAACATAGCCAGACCGCCGATAAAGGTTAGTATTCCGAAAATGTCCATAAATTCTCCCTCTTTTGATCATTTTTATTATTTTCTGCAGTACCGGTAATTATTCACTGAAAAAAGAAAAAGAAATCGAAAGAATAACTGCCGGGCAAAAGTAAAATTGACTTACAAATACAAAATAACATAGATCAAAACAAAATAGTGTTAAATCTATGTAAAATGTAAAATTTGGGTAAAAGCCACAAAATTGCTGTATGGAAAGGGATGATTTTGTAAATGACAGAGTTTGACTTGCCAAATTTTTTGAGTGTGGTAAAGTATAATAGAAAAGTGATTTACAAAGATGAAAAACAGGAGACAGAGAAAACATGCAGAAGAAAATCGGCAGAAATGATCCCTGCTGGTGCGGCAGCGGAAAAAAATATAAGGAATGTCACATGGAACTGGATGAAAAGATTCACGCATTTCGAATGAAAGGATGGAAGGTTCCGCCAAGAAAAATTATCAAGCGTCCGGATCAGATTGACGGAATCCGGGAAAGCGGTAAAGTCAATATCGCGGTGCTTGACTATGTGGCAGAAAATATCCGGGAAGGGATGAGCACGGAAGACATTGACCGTCTGGTTGCAGAGAAAACGAAAGAACTGGGAGGCATTGCAGCACCTCTTAATTATGAAGGTTTTCCAAAAAGTGTCTGCACTTCCGTTAATGATGCAGTTTGCCATGGAATTCCCTGCGAGGATGAGATCCTTCAGGACGGGGACATTATCAATGTGGATGTCTCTACTATATATAAAGGATATTATTCGGATTCTTCCCGTATGTTCTGCATCGGAAACGTGGATGAAGTGACAAAAAAGCTGGTGGAGGATACTTTAACAGCAGTTCAGCTGGGACTTAACGAAGTTCAGCCGTTCCATCGTCTTGGAAATGTAGGTGCTGTGATCAATGAATTTGCGCAAAGTCAGGGCTATCGTGTTGTGCGGGATATCGGAGGCCATGGAGTAGGACTGGAGTTTCATGAGGATCCCTTTGTCAGCTTTGTGACGCGCCGTGATACCGGGATGCTGCTTGTCCCGGGTATGGTCTTTACCATTGAACCGATGATCAATCTTGGAACCGATGAAATTTTCATCGACGAGGAAAATGACTGGACTGTTTATACGGATGACGGAGCGCCTTCTGCACAGTGGGAAGTGACAGTGGCAGTGACAGAGGATGGATATGAAATCCTTGCTTACTAAAGAGAAAAACGAGATGGATGCCTGCAGGATTTGCCCGAGAAATTGTAAGGCGAACCGTGCGGAAGGAAAGAGTGGATACTGCGGTGTTCCAGCCGGGATTCGGGCGGCAAGGGCGGCCCTGCATTTCTGGGAAGAACCCTGTATCTCCGGCAGGGAAGGGTCCGGTACGGTTTTCTTTTCTGGCTGCAATCTGCGGTGCGTCTACTGTCAGAATCATCAGATTGCAGAAAATGAAACCGGAAGAGAGATTACCGTAGATCGTCTGGCGCAGATTTTTCTGGAACTGAAGGAAAAAGGCGCCAACAATATCAATCTTGTGACGCCGAGTCATTATGTTCCGCAGATCCGGGAAGCGATTGTGAAAGCGAAAGGCCAGGGACTGAATCTCCCGATTGTATATAATTGCGGCGGCTATGAGGGAACAGATGCCCTGAAATCTCTGGAGGGGTTTGTGGATATCTATCTAACCGATTTTAAGTATATGGATGAGGAACTGGCAGGGAAATACTCCAAAGCATGGGATTATCCAGAGAGAGCGAAGGAGGCACTTGCTGAGATGGTACGTCAGAACCCGCAGCCGGTATTTGATGACAAGGGCCTGATGCAAAAAGGTGTGATTGTGCGTCATCTGCTTTTGCCGGGAGCCGTTAAGAATGCCAGGGCGGTAGTGAAATATGTCTATGAAACGTACAGGGATCAGGTTTACTTAAGCCTGATGAGCCAGTACACGCCGCTTCCGCAGGTATCTGACATTTCCCCGCTGAATCGGAAGGTCACCAGGAGAGAATATGAACGTCTGATTGAGTATACATTGGAACTTGGAGTGGTCAATGCGTATATTCAGGAAGGGGAAACAGCCCGGGAAAGCTTTATACCGGAG
>JAQYOA010000247.1 GCA_028727605.1 Lachnospiraceae bacterium | reverse complement strand
GGACTCTTTTACCATCTCAATCACGCTGGGTGTCAGGTATCCGAGATCCTCAGCAATCACATCTACATTTCCCAGTTTTTCCTTCACCGTGTTGAACAGTTCGATGCCCGGACCTTTCTCCCAATGGCCTCTCTCTGCGGTTTTGTCGCCGTACGGAATCGAATAATACTCATCGAAACCGCGGAAATGGTCAATACGTACAACATCATATAACCGGAAACAATAGGAAAGTCTCTGCAGCCACCAAGCATAGCCGGTGCTTCTGTGATAATCCCAGTTATACAGAGGATTTCCCCAGAGCTGTCCGGTAGCAGCAAAAGCATCCGGAGGACAGCCTGCAACTGCTTTGGGCTTATTCTCCTCATCAAACTGGAACAGAATCGGATTTGCCCAGGTATCTGCACTGTCAAATGCGACATAAATCGGAATATCACCGATAATGCGGATTCCTCTCTCATTCGCATAAGACTTTAATGCTCTCCACTGTTTCTGGAACATAAACTGCTGGAAACGATAAAAAGCGATATCCTCACGGAGTTCCTCACGTTTCCCGTTTAATGCCCATTCTTCCCGGTTCTTCAGTTCGGCAGGCCATTCACTCCAGCTGATACCGCCCTGCTGGTTCTTGATTGCCATATAAAGGCTGTAATCTTCCAGCCAATAAGCATTTTCCTGTACAAACTGATGAAATTCATCATTGGGAACAAAGCGGGAAAATGCTTTCTTCAAAATATCAAAACGGGAAAGATAAATTTTCTCGTAATCTACATGAGCCGGATTGCTTCCGAAATCACAGGCATCACACTCTTCTCTTGTCAGAAGTCCTTCCTGAATTAAGGCTTCCAGATCAATAAAATACGGATTGCCTGCATAAGTGGAGAAGGACTGGTAGGGAGAATCCCCGTATCCTGTCGGACCAAGCGGCAGAATCTGCCAGTTACTCTGACCCGCTTCTTTCAGCAGATCTACAAACTCATAAGCTTCTTTTGAAAAACATCCAATACCGTACCGGGAAGGCAGTGATGCCACCGGCAGTAAAATCCCGCTAGACCTCATTATTCTCTTCTTCTCCTTTATTCTCTTTTTCCCTCGTATTACCGGAATTCCATTCCGGTTTCGTTTCCGGCAACGTTATCGGTAACGTTTCCGGTTACTGTAGATAGAGTACCATAAATGCAAAAAAAAAACAAGGGGTACTCCCTGTACAAATTTCACAAAATCACAGCAGTAATTTGGAACTATGCCACAAAAGGAGCAGAAAAAAAGATTGCTGTATCTTTGGAACACAGCAACCCTCTCGTTTTCCATCTCTGTTTATTCTTCCCCAAACAGCATGGCATTCATATAAAATTCATTGAAATCCTGATCCGTTGATAAACCGATTTCCTTTGCTGCCTGTACGATCTTCCGAAGCGCTTCTTCACCATTGTCCTGCTGCAGAAATCTGACCGCACCGGCCAGAGAACTGTTGCCAACCGCACAAATCCGATCCAGAAATTCTTCCGGAAGCATTCCAATCTGAACCGCCTTTTTCTGGTCCAGTTTATACCCGAAACCTCCTGCAAGATAGACTTTGGAAATTTGCCGGGCTTCGATCCCATAGCGTATAAGCAGCGTCTCCACACCTGCACGTACTGCAGCCTTTGCAAGCTGAAGTTCCCTGACATCCTGCTGGGTAAATACAATCTCTCTCCCGTCTTCCGTAGTTCCAAGAGGAAAGCCCTGATCAAAGTATTCTTCATCCATCAGTCCCATAGCGTCTACCAGTTCTTCCCGCACAAGCTCAGAAAGCGTCTCGATTGCTCCTGTGCCGCAGATGCCCACCGGCGGCATGTTCCGAATGGTTTTGATTTCCGGTTTTTCCTGATGAATCTCCACAGAACAGATCGCACCCGCAACACTTCCGGTTCCCCAGGTGATATTTCCCCCCTCAAAAGCCGGTCCGGCAGCAGTCGATGCGGCAAGTATTTTCCCTTTTCGCCCGATGGCCATTTCTCCGTTTGTCCCCAGATCCACTAATAGACAGACTTCTTCTTCATTTTCAAACTCACACGCATACAGTCCGGAAACAATGTCACCGCCCACAAAGGTGGAAATCCCCGGAAGGAGAACTACCTCCGCCCGGCATTCACTGCTTCCCAGTATTTCTTCGAATGATCCGCGAATGAAGTCGATATTCACCGGTGTAAACGGAAAAACTCCCAAAGTATCACAGGGGTATCCCATCAGCAGATGCCCCATGGTTGTATTGCCTGCAATCGCAATCCTTTTCACTTTCGAAAGCGGAATCTTTGCCTCCTCGGCCAGTTTTCGGAATCCGCAGAGCAGATCAGTACGTATGTGATTTCGCAGTTCTTCTTTTTTTCCTTCTACAGAGGCCTGAATTCTGGAAATGACATCTGCTCCATACAGACGCTGACTGTTGATAAAGGTTACTGTATGAAGTTTTTTCCCGGAATCGCTGCCAAGCAGTTCCATGGCAATCGTAGTTGTCCCGATATCCACAGCGATTTCATATGCGGATTCAGAATCCATATCCGCTTCTTCCTTTGGAACTTCATCGCTTAGAATCTCAAATTCGGATTCATCCTTAAGTCCAAATGAAATTTCAAGATCTTCTTTTGGATACAGCATACAGGAAAGTCTCCATCCTTCGGATAATTCCTTTTCTGAAAAAAACTTCCCGTCTTCGTAAGAGATGGGGGCATCTCCTACAAGTACGCGGATACTGCATTTTCCGCACCGGCCTTTTCCGCCGCAGACTGCACTGATATAATAGCCTTCACGAATCAGGCCATCCATGAGAGACTCTCCCCTATTCAGATAGATCCTTCCGGTCTCGTTTCCCTTTCGTACCGTAATTTCTGCTCCCGGAATATTTCGGAATTTGCAGTTTACATTTGAGCATTTACGGCAGTCATGTTCCGCGCGAAACATATCTTCGTCCTCTGTCAGTATAAAAATCTGGCAGGAAGTTTTCACCGGATCCATCATATATCCTTCGCTGATGTCAATTCCAAAGCGTTTCTTCAATTCCAGATACTCCCATGCAACCCTCTGGGATTCCATTGGAATATCCTGCGGTGCTTCCAGCCTTCTCAAAATTCCGGTATGATGTTCTGCGCAGCATTCTTTCAGCTGCGCCATCAGCTGATCTTCCATAGAGAATAAAAGATCATCGGCAATGGCATCGCAGAGCATTCCTTTGACATAATCGCCTTCCAGAAATGCCTGCGTACTTCTCTTCGATAGCTGTCCGCCGACACTTGTCACCGCATAAATCACCTGCGTGCCTTCCCTGTACTCCTCTGTCTCAATCTCTTTTAGAAGACTGCCAAAACCCAGAATACCAACAGGTTCTGCCAGAGAAACCATCTCATCGCAGATCAGATCATATTCTTCTGCCATTTCTTCATAGACCGGACTGTCCGGATAACAGTCAATCGCATCCAGTACCTTTTTTCTGTCACTTTTTACCTTAAGTCCATGAAGTTCGTAAAATTTATCCATTTTTATGCAACTTTTGCTTCTACAGCTGCTTTGGCAGTCTCAGCTGCGGTTGCTGCATCTGCCGTATAGTAGTCTGCGCCAATCTGTTCCGCAAAGCTCTCATTCACAGGTGCTCCGCCTACCATGACAATATATTTGTCTCTGAGACCTTTTTCTTTCAGTGCATCAACCACATTCTGCATATTCGGCATTGTCGTAGTAAGAAGTGCAGACATACAAATGACATCTGCTCCTACCTCTTCTGCCTTTGCAATGAAAGTTTCTGCATCTACGTCGGTACCCAGGTCATGAATTTCAAAGCCGGCACCTTTCATCATCATAGCTACAAGATTCTTGCCGATGTCATGAAGGTCACCTTTCACTGTTCCAATGACAGCTTTTCCGATCGGTTCATTTCCAACTTCCACCAGACGCGGTTCCAGAATGGAAAGACCCACATTCATAGCTCTTGCTGCTACCAGAACTTCCGGCACAAATACTTCGTTTCTCTTAAACTTTCCTCCGACAATCATCATACCGTTCAGGAGTCCTTCATTTAAGATTACTTTCGGGTCCATCCCCTGCTCCAGTGCCTCCTCAACCAGCTTCTTTACGTTTTTAGCACGGCCTTTCTGTAAAAAGTCACAAATTTCTTCAATAATTGCTTCCGCCATTTTTCTTTTCCTCCTAAAGAAAACATTCTGTTTTTAAGGGTGTCCGCATCCCCTCAAATTTCATTGCTATTATATAATTCTTTTCGATTTTTTTTTACTCCTTATTTTAGAAAATCTATATATTTTTTTTGATTTTTCGTGTATAATACTGGCAGCAACCGCTTCTTTTTGTACTTTTTTCAGATTTCGGGGGATTATTTTATGCAGCCGCTGCTTTATACCATTATCAAGAAACAGACCCTTCATGAACTTCTGGAAACTTTCTATCAGTGTATCCGTCTGCCGATCCAGATTCTTGATGAAAACGGCGAAATTCTGGAGAAATTCGGAGAAGTTCACGGCTACTGCAGTCTGTTTAAGCAATTTCTTTCCAAAGAAGAATCCTGTACCAAACTCCATGCAAATGCCAGTAAACTGGCTATGAGTCTTGGAGAGACCTATATCTTTTCCTGCCATTCCAACCTGAACCATATCGTATTCCCTCTGTCCAACAACAATCTGCTGCTCGGTTCCATTCTGGTCGGGCCATTTTTGATGGATACTCCGGACTCCCTTTTGCTGGCGGACATCTCCAAAAAATATGAGATTCCGACCGTCAAAGTTCTGGAAATGTATGAGGAAGCAAATACCCTGCCCGTACTGGAACCTTCAAAAGTGACTTATGTCAGCAGACTGCTCTACTATATGTGTTCCGGTCTTGTCACAGATGTCAACAGCCAGTTCGTCCTGAACCACCAGAAGCTCAGTCAGCAGTCCAGGATCAACGAATCCATTCAGATGTACAAAGCATCCTCTCAGGTAAATCAAAAAGCCTATCCCTATGAGAAGGAAAAGGCTTTGATCACAAAACTGAAAACCGGCGACACGGAAAATGCCAAGGCGCTCTTAAATGATTTGCTTGGATACGTCTTTTTTGCCGAAGGCAGCAATCTGGAAGTGGTAAAATCCCGTGCCACTGAGCTTTCTTCCCTGCTGTCACGGGCCGCCATAGAAGGAGGTGCCACCAGCGACAGTATCCTGAAAATTAACAACCAGTTTCTCATGTCTGTACCGACGATTGATTCACTGGATGATCTCTGTTATAAGCTGCAGGAAACCATCGATGTTTTCACAGAGTGTATGTTCAATTACATCCCAAGCAAAAATCATGAGATTATCCGGAAATCCATACGATATATTTCAAAAAATTTCTCCCGCAATCTGACGCTGGAGGAGGTGGCGGAACAGGTACACTTAAATCCTGCCTATTTTTCAACACTTTTTAAACAGTCGACCGGCTCTTCCTTCAAAGAATATCTGAATATGGTTCGTGTGGAAGAAAGCAAGCGTCTGCTCTCCAATACGGACTATTCCATCATTGACATTTCTCTTGCAGCCGGATTTGGTGATCAGAGTTATTTCTCCAAGGTATTCAAAAAATACACCGGCATGACACCAAAACAATACCGTTAGAACGCGATGTTCCAACGGTATTGTTTTTTTGCCTGTTATGCTTTGTAAAATTCACTGACCGTATCAAAAAATGCCTCAATATTTTCCAACGGTGTCATCGGAGGAATATCGCATCCGCTGGCAATGACAAAATTCGGATACTTACAGCAGCGTTCCATCAGTTTTTGTGTCTCACTGCGAATCGTCTCGGGATCGCTGTTTCTAAGAATTCCGGCCGGATCAATATTTCCGATCACCATCCGGTCTGATGGAATCACTTTCAACGCTTTTTCAATGTCAATCGCATTTCCAAAACTGTATGCTGCCGCATCGATTTTCTTCACATTATCCAGCAGCGGTTCGATATTACCGCAGTTATGATACATCACAAGGAAATTCTCATCTTCCACTGCATCACGGATTTTCTGTACATAGGGAAGAGAAAACTCATCTATAAGATTTGGCGAAAGCAAACCGGCCGCCGGCTCCGCCATTGCCACGCCGTTTGCACCTGCTTCCTTAAATGCTTTTGCATAGTCGATCAGAAACTCAGTTGCTTTCTCCAGAACAATTTCCACCATTTCCGGATCCTCATAACAGAGAATCATAATCTCTGTCATATCAAGAAGCCGTCCCGCCAGAGAATACGGTCCGATAATTCCCGCCAATACCGGTCTGTCTGTAATCAACTCACATGCCTTATGGATTCCTTTCACACATTCACCGGTTCTTCCGGCTCCCACCTGCGGAACTTTCAGGGCAGCCGCCTCATCCTCGTCATGAACCAATGCCTCATGAACGGTCGGCACATCATCCTTACTGTATTGCACCTGGCTTCCGAAAGCCTCTGCCTCCACAGATAAATCCATCAGGCTGAAGGATACTCCTGCATCAAATCGGTCTGCAATCGCCTTCATACATTTTGCCTGCAGTTCTCCGCTCCTTACCAGTTCATCTACGGTTACTCCAATCATCTGCATTCCCGGAAAAGATAGAATCGGCATCGCTTTCTTTACCGGAGCCGAAAGATATTCCGAAATCCATTGTTTCATATTGCGCTTCATTGCTTCTTCCTCCTGAATTTTATTCTTCGTACCTGTCATTTTTCTGCTGTTCTGAATAGTTTTCATTATAGTAATTATTTTTTTACAGTCAACAGCTTCCCGGAAAGTTGCAAATTTCTTTGGAAAATTCCATAAAAAATACAAAAACAGGCATTTCTGCCTGCTTTTGTATTTTCTCCCGGAACAATTTCTGTCCGATCTGCTTTCGCTTCTCAGAATTCGATCATAATCTTTGTACCTGCTCCCAGTGCACTTTCAATCCTGATCTTCGCATCATGCAGAATAGCACCATGTTTGACAATCGAAAGTCCAAGGCCCGTGCCTCCCGTCTCGCGGGAATGGCTCTTATCAACCCGATAGAAGCGCTCAAAAATTCTCTGCTGATCTTCTTTTGCAATTCCGATTCCGGTATCCGCTACCGTAATCAGCGGTCTGCCTGCACGGCTTCGTGAAACAGTCACCTCCACTTTTCCGTTTTCATGATTATACTTAATGGCATTGTCACAGAGATTATAAACCATTTCGTACAGAATCTGGCGGGCACCTCTGATCCGGATCGCTTCTCCCCG
>JAQYOA010000246.1 GCA_028727605.1 Lachnospiraceae bacterium | reverse complement strand
GTTTCCCTTGTTGTTATCGGCATTCTGATTGGAAAAAACTATTTTGGGAACAGTAGTTTCGGGAACACTTCAGAGGTTATGCTGTCTGAGGACATAGAAGTATCAAATGTTTACTTTGATTGTAACAGAAAAAACATTCTATGTTCCTTTGTTCCAAGCATTGGAAATGACGAGATTACCTATTCTGTAACATTATCCAGTTATGACAATAGCTTTCCCAGTGCAACAGTTGTGTCAGAGTACGAAAATGGGATATGTGTGGCAGCGTTTGATGTAAGTAAATTGTCCGAATATGCCAGGTATAGTGTAGTGCTGAGCATAGAATATCAGGGAGAGGTCAGAAATTTGATGCTGGCGGATGGTTTTACCTTTACAGAAAACAGCTGTTCATGGGAGAATTGAAAAGAATGATAGAAGGAGAAATGCCTAATAGCAATAACTTCACGTCCTTAAGATAAATACAAGAGTGCACTTCGATACAGAGAAATCCTTGTATCGTGCGTTCTGTGAGCAGACAGCCCGGACATTCAAACGTCCGGGTTTTTTAAGTTGACACCTGCTTAATTAAGTGCTAGATTTAAGCTAGAAAATAAAGT
Source organism: Lachnospiraceae bacterium (assembly GCA_028727605.1). Taxonomy (GTDB): domain Bacteria; phylum Bacillota; class Clostridia; order Lachnospirales; family Lachnospiraceae; genus Fusicatenibacter. The sequence goes on along the minus strand of JAQYOA010000246.1, from coordinate 8,427 downwards.
GACATCAGGGAAAAGCTGCAAAAACAATCAAACAGGAGGTTTAGTCACATGGGTTACAGAGAAGTCTATGAGAAATGGAGCACAGATCCGTATTTTGATGAGGCGACAAGAGCGGAGTTAAAGGCTCTGGAAGGAAACGAGGCGGAGATTGAAGATCGTTTCTACCGTCAGCTGGAGTTTGGTACCGGAGGTCTTCGGGGCGTGATCGGAGCGGGAACCAATCGTATGAATATCTATACTGTACGCCAGGCAACACAGGGGCTGGCAAATTACATCCTTTCCCAGAACGGTCAGGAAAAGGGCGTTGCCATCGCCCATGATTCCAGAAGAATGTCCCCGGAATTTGCCAGAGAGGCAGCGCTGTGCCTGAATGCAAACGGAATCAAAACGTATCTGTTCGAGTCTCTCCGCCCGACACCGGAGCTGTCCTATGCGGTAAGAGAGCTGGGCTGCATTTCCGGTATTGTAATTACCGCAAGCCACAATCCGAGAGAGTACAACGGCTACAAGGTATACTGGGAGGACGGCGCACAGATTACACCGCCTCATGACAAAAATATTCTCGCAGAGGTGGCAAAAGTAACGGACATTTCCCAGGTTAAGACAATGGAAGAAGACGATGCCAGAGCAGAGGGTCTTTTCCAGGTAATCGGAACAGAATTTGACGACCGTTACGTGGCACAGCTGAAGAAACAGAGTATTCATCCGGAAGTCATCAAAGAGGCGGCACCGGATATGAAGATCGTCTACACACCGCTTCACGGAACCGGAAACGTGCCGGTTCGCCGTGTGCTTCGTGAACTTGGATTTACACAGGTTTATGTAGTGCCGGAGCAGAAACAGCCGGATGGAAACTTCCCGACTGTCGCTTATCCCAATCCGGAGGATGAAAAAGCCTGGACGCTTGCCCTTGCCCTCGCAAAAGAAGTGGATGCAGATATCGTTCTGGCTACGGATCCGGACGCAGACCGTCTGGGTGTCTATGCAAAGGACAGCAAGACAGGAGAGTATGTCAGCTTCACCGGAAATATGTCCGGCATGCTGATCGCCGAGTATATCCTGCGTGAGCGCACCAAAACCGGAACTATGCCGGAGAATCCTGCGCTGGTGGAGACCATCGTGACCACCGATATGGCAAAGGCGATTGCAAAAGATTATGGTGTGGCGCTGATCGAAGTACTGACCGGATTCAAGTACATCGGTGAGCAGATCAAGCTTTTCGAGCAGACCGGAGCGCATTCCTATGTCTTTGGCCTGGAAGAGAGTTATGGATGTCTGGCAGGTACCTACGCAAGAGATAAGGATGCCTGTGTGGCAGTCATGATGCTCTGTGAGGTTGCTGCTTATTATAAGCTGCAGGGCAAGACACTCTGGGATGCCATGATCGATCTGTATGAGAAATACGGATATTATAAAGAAGGTCTTGCAACCATGACCTTAAAGGGAATCGACGGAGCAAGAGAGATTCAGAACAGAATGACCTCCTTCCGTGAGAATCCGCCGAAAGAGCTGGGCGGACAGAAAGTGCTTGCGCTTTCCGATTACAAGGCGGATGTGAGAAAAGATCTTGTGACAGGAGAGGAGACCTCGACCGGACTGCCCTCTTCCAACGTTCTGTATTATGAACTGGAGAACAATGCATGGTGCTGTGTTCGTCCTTCCGGAACGGAACCAAAGATTAAATTCTATTTTGGAGTGAAGGGAACTTCTCTTGAGGATGCAGCGGAGAAACTGGAGCTTCTGAAGAGAGACATGGTAAAAGAAGACTGATCCTGGCCGGAAGAAACGGATTCCGACAGGACAACAGATCCGGGGGAATGGATATGGGAAAGGTTCGGCTTTCAGACATTGCCGGGGTGGTGGGCGTCAGTACGGTGACGGTTCACAATGCACTGACCGGTCAGAAAGGTGTCGGCAGCGAAACCCGTGAGAAAATTTTAAAGGCAGCAAAAGATCTGGGATATGAGAAGAGTCCGGAACCGGCGAAAACGGCAAAAAAGAGAAATCTGCGCCATGTTGGCGTGCTGATCTCCGAGCGGTATCTGGCGGAGTATACGACCTTTTACTGGAAGATGTATCAGGAGGTGACGCTGGAAGCCGCGGAGCGGCACTGCCTGGTGACGGTGGAAATTTTGCGGCGAACCGCGGAGAAGGAACTGATTCTGCCCGGGATCATAGAGGAACAGAAGCTGGAAGGCCTGATGATCATGGGAGAAATCAGCAGAGATTATATCCGCCTTCTGCGGGAGAAAACCGGCATTCCCATCGTCTGTCTGGATTTTTATGACAGTGAGCTGGAAAGGGATGCGGTGATCTCGGATAACTTCCATGGCATGTATTTATTGACGGAATATCTGTTTGCGAGAGGGTATCAAAAGATGGCCTATCTGGGGTCCATTCATTACACCAGCAGCATCATGGACCGCTATCTGGGTTTTCATAAGTCCATGCTGGAGCATGGCATTTGCCTGCCCGGGGAATGGCTGATCGGGGACCGGGATGAGGAAGGGCATATTGAATTTGAGCTGCCGGAGGATCTTCCGGAGGCTTTTGTATGCAACTGCGATCTCACTGCGGGGATGTTGATTCAGAAGCTGGAGGAAAGAGGTCTTCGTGTTCCGGAAGACATCGCGGTGGTTGGATTTGACAATTATCTTCATCCGGGTTTTCCGGATCAGAAAATCACCACCTACGAGGTAAACAGGAAAGATCTGGCAAAAGCGGCAATGGAAAAGCTGATGAAGCAGATTCAGAAGGTACCATCCGGATACGGGCTGGAAATTATTGCAGGTCATATTGTGGAAAAAGAAAGTGTCGGCTGCAAAAAGGACTGACAGTTTAAGAAAAGGCGCTCTGTGTCAAAGGGAAATCCATTTGGCGCGGGGCGTTTTTCTGCATGTTTTTTGGATGACAAAGCAAAAAGGTTTTGATATAATCTTTTTGAGAAGCCGGCCGGGAGGAAATGAGTGAGCCGTGCAATTATGATACTGAAGGAGAAAGTCATGAAAGAGAAACAAGCGGAAAAACAAGCAGAAAAACAAGAGTACACGTCGCCCTATCAGTTCGAGGGCAGAATTCCTCTGAAACAGGCCATTCCGCTGGGACTCCAGCATGTGCTGGCAATGTTTGTGGGAAACCTGACCCCTCTTCTGATTATTACCAATCTCTGTGCGGCAATCGGCGGTGAGGATCTCGTTGCGATTCAGATCACGCTGCTGCAAAATGCCATGTTAGTGGCAGGCGTTGTCACATTGATTCAGCTCTATGCGGTGGGACCAATTGGCGGTAAAGTGCCGATCATCATGGGTACCAGTTCCGGATTTATCGGAGTATTCCAGAGTGTGGCAAATGCCCTCGGGGGCGGAGTCATTGCGTACGGTGCGATGCTGGGTGCATCGATCATCGGCGGTCTTTTTGAGAGTGTCCTTGGATTTTGTATCAAGCCGCTGCGCAAACTGCTGCCGGCAGTTGTGACAGGTACGGTGGTATTGTCCATCGGTTTATCTCTGATCAGTGTGGGTGTTGCTTCTTTTGGCGGAGGAAGCTCCGCAAAGGATTACGGTTCTGTGGAAAACCTGCTGCTTGGTCTGGCAGTGCTGATCATTATTCTTATTTTCAAACACTATTTTAAAGGAATGGCAAGTTCTTCCTGTATTCTGTGTGGAATTATCGCAGGCTATGTGATCGCAGCTGTGATGGGACTGTTTCTGGATCACACCTTTGTGACTGCTGATGGAGTGGAAGTGACCAAAGCCTGGGTATTGAACTGGTCAAAAGTGGCTGAGGCAGACTGGTTTGCACTGCCCAAAATTATGCCCGTAAAACCGGTATTTAACATGAAAGCAATCATTCCGGTTCTGATTATGTTTGTTGTAACTGCAGTGGAAACGGTCGGAGATATCTCCGGTGTTATGGAAGGCGGTGTCGGAAGAGAAGCAACCGATTCCGAGCTTTCCGGCGGTGTTATCTGTGATGGTATCGGTTCTTCTCTGGCTGCTCTCTTTGGCGTGCTGCCGAACACTTCCTTCAGCCAGAACGTGGGTCTTGTGACGATGACAAAGATCGTGAACCGGTTTGCTCTGGCCTGCGGTGCGATTTTCCTGATTGCCTGCGGTCTGTTTCCGAAGCTGGCTGCGCTGGTATCCATCATGCCTCAGAGCGTGCTGGGCGGTGCTGCGGTGATGATGTTCTCATCCATCGTAATCAGCGGTATTCAGCTGATCGTTAAGGAGCCTTTGACTGCGAGAAACATGACTATCGTATCTGTGGCACTGGGACTTGGCTACGGCATCGGTGCAAACAGTGCGATTCTGTCACAGCTTCCCCAGTCTGTGAGCCTGATCTTCGGAGGTTCCGGTATTGTGCCGGCAGCCATTGTTGCAATCCTTTTGAATATTTGCCTGCCAAAGGAGAAAAAGGAGGAGTAGATTCCCTTGATTGAAATTGCAAAGTATGTAAAAGCGGAGAGCCTTGAGGAGGCGTACGAGCTGAATCAGAAAAAGAGCAGCACGATCATCGGCGGTATGCTCTGGCTGAAAATGCAGAAAAAGAGGGTCGGGACAGCCATTGATCTGTCCGGCCTGGGACTGGACACCATTGAGGAGACAGAAGAAGAGTATCGGATCGGAGCCATGGTAACGCTGCGTCAGATCGAGCAGCATGCCGGGCTCAATGCCCTGACCTGCGGCGCGGCAAAAGAGTCGGTAAGGCATATCGTCGGCGTGCAGTTCCGGAATCTGGCTACCGTGGGTGGCAGTCTGTTCGGACGGTACGGATTTTCCGATGTGCTGACCTTTTTCATGGCGGTGGGAGCGAAGGTAGAGCTGTACCATCGGGGCATCATCCCGGTGGAGGAATTTGCCCGTCTCCCCTATGACCGGGACCTTCTGGTTCGTGTTCTGGTTCCGAAACAGACACAGAAAACCGTTTACCTTTCCCAGAGAAATACAAAGACCGATTTTCCGGTGCTGACCTGCTGCGTGTGCAGTACAGATGAGGAAGTCCGCTGTGTGATCGGCGCGCGCCCTGCAAGAGCAGTCTGTCTTCGGGATGAGAACGGAATCCTGAAAGGCGGCATCACACCGGAAAGTGCGGCAGCCTTTGGCACTTACGCAAAAGAGAAGATAACGACAGGAAGCAATCTGCGGGGCAGCAGCGAATACCGCAGTATTCTGACCGGAGTGCTTGCGAAGCGGGCACTGACGGCGATTGCTTCTATGGAAGGTGAGGAATGAGAAAATGCAGATAGAATTATGGGTCAACGAAAAGAAAATCAGCGCGGACATTGAGCCGGATCTGCTTCTCATTGATTTTCTGAGAAAGCAGGGCTGCAAGAGTGTGAAGCGGGGCTGTGAAACCGCCAACTGCGGTCTCTGTACGGTTTTTCTGGATGACAAACCGGTGCTTTCCTGCGGTGTGCTGGCAGCAAGAGCAGCGGGACACCGTGTGGTGACACTGGAAGGTCTTCAGGATGAGGCACAGGAGTTCGGTGCCTATATCGCGGATCAGGGTGCAGAGCAGTGCGGGTTCTGCAATCCGGGCCTTATGATGAATGCAATCGCAATGTTCCGGGAAAACCCGGATCCGACCGAGGAAGAGATTCTCGAATATCTCTCCGGCAATCTGTGCCGCTGTTCCGGGTATGAGGGACAGATGAGGGGAATTCAGTCTTATCTGGCCTACAAGCGTGAGAAAGGAGCGTCCAAATAGTGGAAGAAAAGAAACTTTCCGTGATCAATAAACCGGTCAGAAAGAAAGATGCCATGTCCCTTTTGTGCGGCAAACCGGTTTATGTGGATGATATTGTACCGTCCGACTGTCTGATCGTGAAGATACTCCACAGTCCTTACGCCCATGCGCTGATTGAGGAGATCAACACGGCGGCAGCGATGAAGGTGCCGGGCATCGAGGCAATTTACACATACAAGGATGTGCCGGACAACCGGTTTACGATGGCGGGACAGACGTACCCAGAGGCCAGCCCCTATGACCGTCTGATTCTGGACCGGCGGGTGCGCTTTGTGGGAGATGCCGTGGCAATTGTAGCGGGAGCTACGGAAAAGGCCGTGGATAAGGCACTGAAACTGATCAAAGTAAAATATCAGGTTCTGGAACCTGTGCTGGATTTTCACAAGGCAAAGGACGGTCCGGTTCTGGTACATCCGGAGGATAACTGGAAGGCCCTCTGTCCGGTCGGTGCAGACAACAAAAGAAATCTCTGTGCCTCCGGTGTGGATGAGGACGGTGACCTGGAAGGTGTTATGGAAGACTGTGATCTTGTCCTGGAACACACCTATCACACGAAGGCGGATTCCCAGGCGATGATGGAGACGTTCCGGACCTATACCACAATCGATCCCTACGGCAGACTTCATGTGATCAGCTCCACACAGATTGTTTTTCATGTCCGGAGAATCCTCTCCAATGCCCTTGGAATTCCAAAGTCCATGATCCGGGTGACCAAGCCCAGAATCGGAGGCGGATTTGGAGCCAAGCAGAGCTGTGTGACAGAAGTCTTTCCAGCATTTGTCACCTGGAAGACGAAAAAGAGCACCAAGCTGATCTATACAAGAAAAGAAAGCCAGACGGCCGGTTCTCCCCGTCATGAGATGGAATTGAAAGTGCGGCTGGGAGCGATGAAGGACGGAACGATCCGTGCCATCGATCTGTACACCCTTTCCAATACCGGTGCCTATGGGGAACACGGTCCGACAACGGTGGGACTGTCCGGACACAAATCCATCCCTTTGTACAACGGAAATCTGGAAGCCTTCCGGTTCCGTTATGATGTGGTTTACACCAATGTGCAGGCGGCCGGAGCCTACCGCGGATACGGGGCAACTCAGGGTATTTTTGCTCTGGAGAGCCTGGTGAATGAGCTGGCGGACCGGCTTTCCATGGATCCGGTGGCGATTCGCGAGAAGAACATGGTGCGGGAAGGACAGGTTGCCGCTTCCTATTATAATGAACAGATGAATGCCTGCGCGCTGGACCGCTGTGTGGCCCGCGCAAAGGAAATGTTCCATTGGGATGAAAAGCCTCTGGCACAGGATATGGGGAACGGAAAAATCCGGGCCAAGGGAATCGCCATGGCGATGCAGGGTTCCGGTATCTCCGGTATGGACGTGGGTTCTGCCACGATTAAGCTGAACGATGACGGATTCTATGCGCTGTCCATCGGTGCGGCTGATATGGGTACCGGCTGTGACACAACCCTTGCCCAGATCGCAGCGGAGTGTCTGGAATGCAGTGTGGACAATATCGTTGTGTACGGTGCGGATTCCGACAGTTCTCCCTATGATTCCGGCTCCTATGCGTCGAGTACCACCTATGTAACCGGAAAGGCAGTGGAAAAGGCCTGCCAGGAACTGCGGGAACATATGATGGTGATCGCAGCTGACATCATGGGCTGCGGCTGTGAGGATCTGGTTGTGGAACCGGATGGAATCCGCACGGCGGACGGCGGGAAACGGGTATCTCTATCTGAGATTGCAAACCGTTCGATGAACGGAAATACCGAAGCTGTTCAGGTAACCGTGACACATTCCTCGCCCATTTCACCGCCGCCCTTTATGGCCGGTATGGTGGAACTGGAAGTGGATAAGGAGACGGGAGCGGTGGAGCTTCTGGACTATGTGGCAGTGGTGGACTGCGGAACGCCGATCAACAGCAATCTGGTCCGTGTACAGACAGAAGGCGGACTGGTACAGGGAATCGGAATGGCACTGTACGAGGATATCACCTACAGCAGCAAGGGAAAGATCGCTGAGAGTTCCCTGATGCAGTATAAGATTCCCACTCGTGAGGATATCTGTCCTCTGAGAGTGGATTTTGAGAGCAGTTATGAAAAGACCGGTCCTTTCGGTGCCAAGTCCATCGGAGAGATCGTAATCAATACACCGGCACCTGCGATTGCCCACGCAATCTACAATGCAACCGGCGTATGGCACAGGGAGCTTCCCATCACTCCGGAAAAAGTTCTGATGGGCATCTTATCTCATGAAAATTAACATGATCTATCTGGCGGCTGGAAACAGCCGCCGTTTTGGGGATAATAAACTCTATTTTGAGGTCGGAGGAAAACCGATGTTTCTCTGGGGACTTTTGGCGCTGGAAGAGGTTCTGAAAGTCCGGGAGGATACTCAGCTTACGGTGGTGACCGAATACCCGAAGATTCAGGACTATGTAAGAGAGCGGCAGAAAATTTATAACGGCCGTTTACTCCTTGCCGGGTCCCCCGATCGGGAGAAGGGAATCTCTTATTCCATCAAAGCCGGTCTTGCCGTCTGCGAGGCGGACTATTATCTGTTCTGCGTGGCAGATCAGCCGCTGCTTCGCCCGGGGACGGTTCTGGAGCTGATCCGTCAGACGGTGGAGGGCGGTTATGCCGGAGGTTATGTGAAGTGGCAGGAGACAAGCGGAAATCCG
>JAQYOA010000245.1 GCA_028727605.1 Lachnospiraceae bacterium | reverse complement strand
GCGGACACTTGATCTTGTCACAAGGTGATCCGGTAAAAGTTTAAGAATACCAAGATTTAAAGAAGTTTAAACAAGACCAGGGATCAATGCGCTCATTTTCTGTAATACGTTAGGATAGTTCATCAGGAAAAAAAAGACTTTCTGACAGCTTGTGGGATGAAGCGCCGGTATGGGGCCTTCTCCCGTTCTTTCTGCTGAGATCGTAATTCCTTCCTCTGATCCGTTGTATTCCTTTCGGAAATCTGCTTCAATTTTTCCTGCGATGTCTTTCAGTGTTTCCTGATCCCGGCTATCGATAACGATCAGCATTTCAGTTGCTCTTGGAATAGCATTGCCCTTTGATCCGCCGGACAATTCTGCAAGTTCATAATCGATTGTGTTTGCAAGTTCAAAGAGAAATCTTCCAGCCAGTTGATTTGAATTTGCAAGATTTTTATGGATCTGTGCACCGGAATGTCCGCCTTTGAGTCCGTGGATGGATATCCGGTAATGAACGCCGGATACCTCGCAGCAGCGTACAGGCAAATGGGAAATGGCTGTCATTCCTCCTGCACAGGAAACTGTCAGAATGCCTTCTGCTTCGGAATCCAGATTCAGCAGAATTCGTCCGTTTAATTTTGAACAGTCAAGGGCAGTTGCGCCAAGAAGTCCGATTTCCTCATCAACGGTAATCACTGCTTCCAGATTCGGATGTACCAGATCTTCTGATTCCAGAATTGCAAGTATATAAGCAACTGCAATTCCGTCATCGCCGCCTAAAGTAGTATCCTTTGCGTAAATCTCATCTCCCTCTACTGCCAGATCAAGAGGGTCTTTCAGGAAGTCATGCGCGCTGCCCGGCTTTTTTTCACATACCATGTCACAATGACCCTGCAGTATTACGGTCGGAGCATTTGCACAGGAATCGGATGCCGGCTTTTTAATAATTACATTGTTTGACTCGTCCTGGATCCAGGGAAGTTCATGCTCTTTCGCAAATGAAACAAGATAATCACTGATTTCTTTTGTATTTCCAGATCCATGAGGGATCTTTGTCAACTCTTCAAAATAATGGAACACGCGCTGCGGTTCCAGTCTGTCCAATACTGCCATACTGATCAACCTCCGATTTTTTTATTTACCTGTTTGCGTTTTAAAGTCTGTTTCTATTTTGTCATACCTAAACAAGTTTTGCAAGGCATATATATAGAGAAAAAGCGAGAGAGCATGCTTATGAAACGTAAGGGAATCCTGTTCCTGATTCTTTTCCTTCTTCTATATCTTTTATTATTTCCGGAAGAAGCCTTGAAAAGCTCCTGTGTCGGAGTGAATTTATGGTTTCATACGATTCTGCCTTCGCTGCTGCCGTTTTTGATTCTTTCAAAGATACTGGTTGATACCGGTACGATTCGTACGATTCTGCATCCGCTTGAACCCTTCTTTTGCTATTTTTTCGGCCTTTCTGCAGAAGGCGCCTATGCGTGGATACTTGGAATGTTCTGTGGATTTCCCATGGGTGCACGCTTAACAGCAGAATTATATCAGAAAGGAAGAATTGAACGGGAGGAAGCAGAGTATCTTCTTACCTTTTCCAATCATGCAAGTCCGGCATTTCTTTCGTCTTATGTTGTTATGAATGGATTTGGAAGCAAAGAAATGTTGCTGCCGGTATTTTCGATTTTATACCTGGCCAATCTCATTACATGTGTCTGTTTCCGTATTGTTTATCATCGTTTTGGTACTTGCAGCGGCAGAATGCCAAAAAAAGAAGTGTCAAAACAGATTTCCATCGGAAACCTGCTCGACACCTCAATTATGAACGGATTCGAAATTATCACCCGACTTGGAGGGTATATCATTTTGTTTTCGATTATTTCCGGAATCTTGATGCAGCTGCCGAATCCTTTTCGTTTCGCCGCACTATATCTTGGCGGGATGATAGAAATCACCACCGGTATCTCAAATCTCTCTGCTACCGGCTTATCTTATTCTCAAAAAACAATTGCCATACTGATGTGTACAGCTTTTGGCGGACTTTCGACAGTGGCACAAACCAATGCGATGATTCAGGAAAGCCATCTGTCAATTTATGTCTACCTGAAAGGAAAACTGGTCTGTACAGTGCTGACCGGTTTGCTTGGCTTACTCTTCCTCGTCAAATGAAATCTCAGGAGCAGCCTCTGTGAGATCCTCAGCAGATGCTTCTAGCTCATCTGACGGCACAGACTGAGGAGAAAGTTCACTTCGGTTCTGAACAACGACATTTAAGCAGCTTGTCAGAGAACTTACAAAACTGTTATATTTTTCGCCTGCATCATTTAAAGCATTTGTCATGATATCACTCAGATTGGCAAGCATCTCATCGGTATAGGAAATCGCACCAAGGCGAATGCTGTTTGCATCATTGGTTGCTGCGTCAAGAATTCCCTGAGCCTGCTGATTTGCATTGTTGATTGTCTCGTTCGCCTGAGCATATGCGGCCTGCATAACTTCGCTCTGTTCAACCATCTCCTGAGCTTTTGCTTTTGCCTCGGCAATGATGGAATCTGCTTTACTCTGAGCATCAGCAAGAATTGCATCTTTATTACTGATAATCTTCTGATAACGTTTGATTTCGTCCGGTGTTTTTAAACGAAGCTCACGAAGAAGTTCTTCCAATTCTTCTTTATTCACAACAATTTTTGTGGTAGAAAGCGGCTGATATTTACAGCTTTCCACGTACTCTTCAATTTCTTCAATAATCTGTTCAATTCTACTGCTCATTGCTTTTCTCCTTATCTTTTATCCTGCCTGGCTGTCTGTAGATTTTCTGGCGGCATATTTGCTGCGAATTTCTTCAGCGACGAAGTCCGGCACAAAGTTATGAATATCACCGCCAAAAGCGGCAACTTCTTTCACGGTAGTCGAACTCAGATATGCATATTCCAATGACGTAATCAGGAATGTAGTGTCAACCTCCGGTTCCAGGATCCGGTTCGTCTGTGCCATCTGCAATTCGTATTCAAAATCTGTGATTGCCCGCAATCCGCGAACAATGGTATGAGCCTGACATTCTTTTGCAAATTCGACTGCAAGGCCTTCGAAACTGCGTACCTCAACATTCGGAATCTCTGTCACGGCTTTCTTAAGTATATTAACACGTTCTTCCACAGAAAACAACGGAGATTTTGATGAATTATGCAAAACTCCGACGATTACCCGGTCAAAAAGTTTTGATGCACGCATAACTACATCCAGATGACCATACGTAACCGGATCAAATGTTCCAGGATATACGGCTATTTTCATAATATGTGTTCTCCTTCAGCTGTCCGTGTTCCTCTTCAGAAAAACATGAACATTGGTTTTGTATTTTTTTTCTCTGAGAATAAGATATCCTGCCTGCTCTGCCCAGGAGAAGTCCGTATCAAGTGATGCCTCTACGACAATCAATGTATTCTCTCCGATAAAAGAAGCATCAGTAAATTCAATCAGTACTTCCTTTTCCAGATTTTTTCGATATGGAGGATCCATAAAAATGCAATCAAAGGGTTCCTCCCCCCGAAGTTTCGAAAGTGCCGCATGCACTTCCATCGGCAGCAGGACTGCCTGATTTTCCAGCCTAGTAAATTTCAAATTATCGCGAATACAGGAAACGGCTGCCTTATTCTGTTCAACAAAACAGCAAAAAGACGCCCCGCGACTCAGTGCTTCAATGCCAATCGCTCCGCTCCCGGCAAACAGATCCAGGAAACGACAGTCCGGAAGATTCGGCTGAAGAATATTAAAAAGTGTTTCTTTAATTCGATCGGTGGTCGGGCGCGTATTGCTGCCGGGGATCGTCTTCAGCGGAAGGCTCCGGCACTTACCTGCTATTACTCTCATATTTTCAATAGTCTTCCTTTAACTGTTCTCTCCAATCAAGATCACCTCTTGCCAGTCCGAGAATTAATGACTCAGCAGTAGCGATATTGGTTGCAATCGGAATATTATACTGATCACATGTTTTGATAATGTGATAAACATCCGGCTCTTTCTGATTGATCATAGCGGGATTATAAAAGAAAATCACCATATCCATATCACCGCGCTCGATCATTTCTGTAAACTGTTTGTCTCCTCCCACACTGCCAGGGAGAAATTTATGAACATGAAGATTTGTAACTTCCTCGATTCTGCGTCCTGTTGTACCTGTGGCATACACTTCGTGTTTTGCCAGAATGCCTTTATATGCGATACAAAAATCTTCAATCAGACTCTTCTTACTGTTGTGTGCAATGATTCCAACGTTCATTGTAATCGCTCCTTCTCCTCATTTTCACAATTACCATGATTTATTATAGCAAATTACGAAATAATACGCAATTCTTTTTCTGCTTTTATGTGAAATTATCATATGCAGCACCGCATACAAAAAATGCCAGTTTATTTTTTTTTAAAACTCATATACTATCACCGTAACATCAGAGCGAAAAAAAGCTGTGATGTTGCAGGACTCATAAACGACATCCAGGATAAAGGAGGGTATGAACAATGACAAATCGTTCATCGAATACCGCAGCAGTACCTGAAGCAAAAGGAGCTTTAGACAGATTCAAATTCGAAGTAGCTAATGAACTTGGAGTACCGCTTTCTGAAGGGTATAACGGCAATCTGACCTCCAAGCAGAATGGCTCTGTCGGAGGCTATATGGTGAAAAAGATGATTGAAGCGCAGGAACGTCAGATGTCCGGCGGATCTTCTTCCGGCCAGTACTGATTTCGCTTGATTCATCCAATGCAAAAAAACGGATAGCTGTCATGATTAACTCTTAAGACAAATATCCGGAATGCAGGAAAAGCGTGGGCATTTTCAAAAATGAAAAGCTCACGCTTTTTTGCCATAGAAAGCATATGTTGGATCGCAGATTATAAATCAATGCTTCCGGTCACATCGCCATTCACTACATAATAAGCAGCAAATTCTTCCGGTTTTACGTAGATCTTGATTTCTTTCAGATCACTCTCTTTGTTTCCGAGTGTTTCAGTCCAGATCGTTTTTACACGTGCAGTGAGATCTTTTTCATTAATCTCTCTTCCGCCGAACTGAAGAATTACAGTTTCTTCTACGGATGTCTTTTTTGCAGCGGTTTTGCGAGTTGTCGCTTTTTTTGCAGCGGCTCTCGTTGCTTTTTTCGATTCCTCAGCGTTTTCTGCTTTTACAGTCGTTTTCTTTGCAGCTGTTTTCTTTACTGTTGTTTTAGCTGCTTTTTCTTTTACTTCCTCTGTTGCCGGGCTTTTAACTTCCACTGCCATGCTTTCAGCTGCTTTGGTCTCGGTAACCGTTGTTTTCTTTGTCATGATTCCTTCCTCCCATGCTAATTCTCATTCGTTCTGTTTTTCATTCGGTTTCATGAAAACAGCAATTTTAGCATCATTTCAAATTCATCAGGTTCGAACTAATCATACATGAAATTTTTTGGTTTTTCAAGCGATTTATAAAGCTGTGCTGTTTTTTGACCAAAATACATGCACTCTTTGGAAACACGACTTGAAAAAGTGCGACAATTATACAAAGTTTTTCTTGCCTTTTTCCTGTTTTTGGCAGTTATTCACAGCCCAATTTCATGATTTTCGGGATTTAGATAATCCGCAAAGATATTTTTCAGCTCCAGATGCTCTTCTTTTTCCAAATCCGGATCGTCAAGAAGCAAACGGGAGACAGCTTCTCCGGCCTTTTTCAGCAAATCTGCGTCACGATAAATGTCAGCAATTGAGAATTCCATTTCGCCGCTTTGCCGTGTTCCGAGGAGATCACCGCTTCCCCTGAGTTTTAAATCTTCCGAAGCAACATAAAAACCGTCGTTGGAGCTTTTTAGAATTTCCAGCCTTTTCGTAACTTCTTTTTCTTTGTTTCCTTGAATAAAAATACAGTAAGACTGATCAGCTCCCCGTCCTACACGGCCGCGAAGCTGATGCAGCTGAGCAAGTCCGAATCTTTCCGCGTTTTCTATCATCATGACAGTTGCATTTGGAACATTGACACCGACTTCGATTACAGTTGTGGAAACAAGAACCTGTATTTCGCCTGCTGCGAAACGTTCCATAATTTCATTTTTTTGTGATGGCTTCATCTGACCGTGCAGCATATCCACTTTTATCCCGGGAGAAAGTTCATTTTTCAATTTTTTCGTGTAGTCCGTTACATTTTCCGCATCCAGTCCTTCACTTTCTTCCACCATCGGGCATATAACGTAAACCTGTTTTCCAAGAGCTATCTGTTTTTCAATAAAACGATATGCTTTTGGTCGGTAAGAGGTATCTACGACGCAGTTTTTAATCGGTAATCTGTTTTTTGGAAGTTCATCCAGGATCGATATATCTAGATCTCCATAGAGAATAATTGCCAGAGTGCGCGGTATCGGTGTTGCGCTCATAACCAGTACATTCGGCGGTTCCCCTTTCTCGGCAAGCGCCGTCCTTTGGCGAACACCGAAGCGATGCTGTTCGTCTGTAATGACCAAAGCCAGATTGTGATATTGGACTTTCTCCTGGATCAGTGCATGTGTTCCGATAATCATTCTGCAGCTGCCATCGGACAGCTGTCTGTAGATTTTTTTCTTTTCGGATGCTTTTGTAGATCCGGTGAGAAGCATTGGCTGATAATCTGTCAGATGATTCTCTTCCAAAAGCCGGCAAAGGGATTCATAATGCTGGTATGCAAGTACTTCTGTCGGCACCATCAATGCTGACTGGTAGCCATTCTCGGCAGAGAGAATCATTGCCAGAAAAGCCAGAATTGTTTTGCCGCTGCCGACATCTCCCTGGATCAATCTGGACATACGAGTACGTCCTTTCATATCTGTTTCTATCTCGTTCCATACCCGCATCTGAGCACCTGTCAGTTGATAGGGAAGTGTTTCAATAACCTCTTCTGTTTTCCATACCGCATGTATAGGAAAAGAATTTAACGTATCTGCTGTCTGCTCTTTCAGGCGTCTGAGGGAAAGAAGGAACAGGAAAAACTCTTCAAACGCAAGTCTTTTTCTTGCTGTCAGAAGACTTTCTTTGTCCTTTGGAAAATGAATCTGGCTGAGTGCGTAATTGATTTCACAAAGGTTGTATTCTGTCCGAATTTCCGATGGGAGATAGTCTCTGGCAGGTGCACAATCATCAAGCACCTGTGCAACTGCTTTTGCCACCATTTTGCTGGTGAGTCCTTTCGTGAGACCGTAAACCGGCTGAAGAGAGGACTGAAGGGCCTCATAGGCTGCAGGCGTATAGATTTCCGGCTGTTCCATGATCAGGCGTCCGTTTCGCTCCTGTATTTTTCCACGAAAAACAAATATGCTTCCCGTTTTTAAAGTGGAACGCAAAAAGGGCATATGGAACCATATCAGCTGCAGTCGAAGCGGTTCTTCATACAGTTCCAGAATAACCACACTCTTTTTCTGATTTGTTTTTACCGAAGGACTGTGACGAACTCTTCCCAAAATGGCATTTTTTTCGTCAATTTTACATTCATGCAAAGGGATCGGAGAATGAAAACAATCATAATCTCTCGGATAATAATGCAGAAGCTGCTGCAAATTGTAGACACCTACTTTTGCAAACAGCTTCTCCGTTTTTTCTCCGACACCTTTTAAACTCGTTAAAGGCTCTGTATTCATTTTATTCTACCGAAATCACACAATAATAAATCGGCTGGCCTCCGTAATTCACTTCGACATCGCAATCTGTATGTGCGGCGCTGATGTCATCGGAAAGTTTCTGCGCGTCTTCTTCTGACATATCAGCTCCGTAATAGATGCTGATCAGTTCACTGTCTTCGTCAATCATGGCATCTGTCATTTCTTTTGCGACTTCGATGATGTCCTGTCCGACAGCCAGAAGACCATGATCGCCAAGTCCCATAATATCACCCTGATGGATCTCTTTATCATCAATATGTGTATCACGGACAGCGTAGGTTACCTGACCGGTTTTAACCATAGAAATGCTCTCGAGCATCGACTCTGTATTCTCTTCACAGGGACGCTCCGGAACATAACTGATCAGGGCGGTAATACCCTGCGGAACGGTCTTGGTAGGAATGACGATGATATTTTTCTCCTTTGTCATCGCTTTTGCCTGATTTGCAGCAAGGATAATATTTTTATTGTTTGGGAATATAAATATATTCTTTGCATTTACCTGTTCGATTGCGGTCAACATGTCATCGGTGCTTGGATTCATGGTCTGACCTCCTTCAATGAGATAGTCCACTCCAAGTCCCTTGAAGATTTCGCCGATTCCGTCTCCGATTGATACAGCGATAAACCCGTCTTCTTTCGGCGGCTGTGCAGGTTTTGTGTCACGGCGTTCTTTATCTTTTGCTGCCTGCTCTGCGGCAACCTTTTCTGCATTCTTGATCAGTCGCTCCTGATGTTCCTCTCGCATATTATCAATCTTCATGCGCGTCAGCTGGCCGTAAGTCAAAGCTTTTGAGATTGCCTTTCCGGGATCATTGGTATGTACATGAACCTTCACAATCTCGTCATCTGCTACCAACACGATAGAATCTCCGATGGAAGTGAGAAAATCCTTAAAAGCGTACTCCTCATCTTCTTTCATGGGCTGATCCAGCATAATGATAAACTCGGTACAGTATCCGAACTTAATTTCCTGTTCCGTCTCTTTGGACGGTTTCACAAAAGAGGTAGACATTTCCGGGGCTTCAAAAGAAAGGTCAATTTCTTTTCCCATAAAAGCATCATAGGCACCCTGCAGAACGGTCAAAAGACCTTGTCCGCCGGAATCCACTACGCCTGCTTCTTTCAAAACAGGAAGCATTTCCGGTGTCTGAGAGAGAACATACTCCGCATGTGAAATTACATCTTCAAGAAAAGCCTGAAGATCGTCACAATCCGGTGCCAGCTCCTGGGCTTTTTGTGCTGCCCCTTTGGCAACCGTCAAAATAGTACCTTCTTTGGGTTTCATAACCGCTTTATATGCAGTTTCAACGCCTTTTTCCATTGCTTCTGCTAAAATTACCGCATCAAGTTCCTCATATTCACGGATTTTCTTTGTAAAACCGCGAAGCAGCTGAGAGAGAATAACTCCGGAGTTACCTCTTGCACCGCGCAGAGATCCGGAAGAAATGGCCTTTGCCAGGTTGTACATATTCACGTCCGAAAGAGCATTTACTTCCTTGACTGCTGACATGATGGTCAGAGTCATATTGGTACCCGTGTCGCCATCCGGTACAGGAAATACATTCAACTCATTAATCCATTCTTTCTTTACTTCCAGATTCTTTGCACCGGCAAGAAACATTTTCGCAAACAATCCGGCGTCGATCTTATTCGTAGCCACTTTTTCATTTCCTCCTATTGTCATCAGTCAATGACGCGGACGCCTTCGACCAGGATATTAATTTTCTCGATTTCCATACCTGTGAACTCTTCTACTTTGTATTTGACATTGTTGATCAGATTATCTGTCACTGCTGAAATGCTTACTCCGTAGGCCACAATCACGTGAAAGTCCAGGGAAATCTTATTCTCGGAAATCGTTACATTGATTCCGTGGGTCAGGCTCTCTCTTTTCAGGAGCTTGACAAGGCCATCTTTCATATTCACGGCGGCCATGCCTACAATACCGAAGCATTCTACCGCCACACTGCCCGCATACATGGCGATCACATCCGGATTAATAACAACTTCTCCCAAGCCTGTATTCATACGACCTTTCATGCCTCTTACATCCTCCAATTCCCTAAGTATATCGAAATCAGACGGATAAATCTGACTTCATCCTATCATACATTATAACCGCTTTTCACGAAAAAAGAAAGTTGAAAATGAAAAAGTATGTAATTTTTCATTTTTCACTTGCAAAAAAGATTTATATCTGTTAGAATAGCTTATGTTGTGAGTATAACTTGTAAAGTTGACTCAAGTACGTATGTCAAGGAGGTGCAATCATGGCAAAGTGTGCAATTTGTGAGAAGGGTGCTCATTTCGGAAACAACGTAAGTCATTCACATAGAAGAAGCAATAAAATGTGGAAATCTAACGTAAAATCAGTAAGAGTAAAAGTAGACGGCGTACCGCAGAAAATGTACGTTTGTACTTCCTGCTTAAGATCCGGAAAAGTTGAGCGCGCATAAGTCGTGTTAAAGAGTTAATGAGAGTCTCCCGTTTTGGCGGGAGGCTTTTTCTTTCCTCTTTTATCGAAAAATAGCTATAAAGCAAACAAGACATAAGAAAATCTTATGCCTTGTTGTGCTCTATTTTTATATTAAGGGAGAAAAAAATAGCAATGTAAAAAGGTGTCCTGCAGTCTGCTGCAAGACACCTTTGTCTTTCTATCTTATTAGTATAATTAACTTTTCAAAGAAGATGTTATTATTATAGCGTATACGCTCTCGTTTTGCAATTGTCGGATGTCACAATTAATAAAGTATTAAGAAACTTTTTTTCGTATTTTTGCTCAATATTTGAACGGATGATACGCGAATTACATCCAGGTGCTGTCTATTTTCCGCCGCTCAAGAACAGCTGATATCCTACCAAAAGCAGAACACCAGCTGCAATGATTGTCAATAAAGAACTGCGGATCATTAAACCGATCAATAATCCGAATCCCGTCCAGAACAAAAGAAAGCCCAGGATTCTGCACACTGTCTCCTACTCCTCGTCGCTGTTCTCTTGATTTAATATATGCTCTACTTTCTCCGCGGTATACTCATCCTGCTCATCTTTTTTCGTAAAACGATTAATCAGATCAGGTGCCATGTCAATAATCTTTGTAACCGCATCCTGGTTCTTGATGTTTACAAGACGCGTTCCGTTTTTATTGATGACAAGAACGGCACTTGGTGAAATCTTGCCGCCCATTCCGCCGCCGCCGCTGTTCTTGGCATTCTCTGCGAACGCACCGGCGCCTACACCAAACGATACATCTACAAGAGGCAGAAGGATTGTATCATCAATATGAATTGCTTCACCTACCACTGTTTTTGTCGTAATAAAGCTGTCCATGCCTTTAAAAAGGGCCTCAATCGTATTCTGGAATGTGTTTTCTTTTTCTGCCATTTTTATGCCTCCTTACTTTTCAATTTATGAATCACTTTTCGTATTTTTTTGTCGCGGAAGATTCTCCATGCAATACCAAGAAATGTAATTCCGTAAAAGTGTCCGCGAACAGTAATATCTCCCATAAGTACTTCACGGTCAAATACCGGTGTCAAAACCAGTTTTTTGGGAAGCTTCCCATAAAATATGCCAAGTATTCCGAGAATTTCTCCTGTCATGGAAGGATCATCAAATCCAAAGGTAATGGATCCTTCGATTTTCCTTGGAAGAATTCTTCGAAGCAAAAAAAGAAGTTCGTTTTTACAATGAACAATTGCTTCCCTGAATACGGGAGACTTCAGAAACTTTTTCCAGTTTCGTATTTTTGCCTTTGATTTCGTGATGAAAGAAGAAATTTTTTCAATTCGCCCAAGAAGCCGAAACGGCAGCTCCAGTGCTTTTAAAAGTACTCGTATGGCCAGAAACAGGAGCTCGAGGAGAAAATGAAACGGCATCAGCAAGAGCTGTACGATACCCGCAGAAATCTTACGGGAATCTTTTTCTGATATTGCAAGAGGATTTTTTGTTGTTTCTTCTTTTTTCTGAGTGTCTGTTCTTTTCCCGGTTACAGATTCTTTCCAAAGCTCTTTTTGGATCTTTTTATCTTCCGGATCTTTTTCTTCTCCGAGCTGCTCTTCTTCAACGGGCTGCTTGGGAACTGTATTTTTTTTCAGAAGCCTGACCGCCTTTTGCAGGGAAGTGAACGGAATCCCCAGAATACGCAATACAAAAGAAGTTTCCTGATTTTCATATCGCACCCTGGCAGACAGCAACCCCATCAGCCAGGAAATCCGTCCTTCTGCATAGATCTCCGAAAAACTCTCGCCTTCTTTTTTTATCTGTCCCCGATAGCAAATGGGGACAAACAACAGGCAGATGAGTATAAGAAACAGAATTCCTGCAAGAACCAGAAGGAGTATACCGATTACTTTAAGGATCATTAACAAAATATGTATCATCTGCTCTCCTAACTGACCGAATTGCTGTTATGGGAAAGAAGCCATTCTCGAATCTTGGTATCACCCGTCTCACGATAGACTTCCTTTACAATGTGTTCCACCACACACAGGCTTTCTTCATAAGAGACAGCCAGTCCGACAATCATTGGTAAATGTTCTTTCACATACGGCTGCTTCAGTGAAGCTGCCGGAAGGATATCGAGATGATTTTGTTCATTGGTAGAGAGTGTAATCAACCAGACATCCGGAGTAAACTTTCCATGTTCAATCCGATAGATCAGTTTTTTCTGTTTCTTTTGTGCAGTATCTCCAACATACAGATTTTTATACCAGTTGATCATGAATTTTCCCTTTTAATAATACTTATTTCCACTCCATAAATTTGCCTTTTTTAATTCCAGATACTCATTGTATGCCATCTCCAGAATCTGTCGCTCATTGGAAAATTTAAGAAGATGGTATGCTTCGTGATATTTGTAGTATCCGGAATCCACAAAGTATTCTTCTCTCTGAGGCTTACTGTAATAACTTCCGGCCATCATCAGATACCAGTGAACCTCTTTTTCGACTGTGTCTTCCGGAATACTGAAACTATACTGACTTTTTCCGACATACTTAACAATAGATGCCTTAACTCCCGCCTCTTCCTGTACTTCACGAATGGCAGTTTCCTTGTATTCTTCTCCAGGTTCCACTGTTCCCT
This sequence comes from Lachnospiraceae bacterium, assembly GCA_028727605.1. Classification (GTDB taxonomy): domain Bacteria; phylum Bacillota; class Clostridia; order Lachnospirales; family Lachnospiraceae; genus Fusicatenibacter. The sequence continues at coordinate 1,013 of JAQYOA010000245.1, read as the reverse complement.
TCGGCAAAACCCAGCCCTCATATTTGTTTTTATAACTTTTGTAGAGTGTCAGGATCTTGCCTCGATAGATGACCACTCCGCCACAGCTAACTGCTTCAATCATATTATGTCCTCCTGTGTCAAAGTATACGCCTTTTCTCCGGATGGTGCAACTATTTCAAAATTCATTTGCGTAATAGGCCTGAAAAACAGCCCTGGCTACGGGAACTGCAACACTGCTTCCGCTTCCGGCAGATTCTGCGATTACAACGACAACAAGATCCGGATCGGATGCATTGGAAAATCCTACAAACCAGGAATGAGTTGGTTCACTGTTGTCACCGTGTTCTGCTGATCCTGTCTTTCCGGCTATGTCATAACCCAAATCAGACAGTGAACGTGCCGTACCGTTTTGGACAACACCCTGCATCAGCTCTGTGAGAATGGATGCTTCTTCGCTGCTCATAACTGTTCCAAGAGAGGTGGGCTTATATTCTTTTACTTTGGTACCCTCACTGCTTTCTACGCGGTCCACAAAATACGGCTGCATCAGTTCACCGCCATTGGCAATGGCTGACACAATCAATGCCATTTCCATCGGAGTGACCAGTGTATTACCCTGACCTATGGAAGTCTGCATCATCAGAGCGTCTGCCGTTGTCTCGTCAATGGAAAAGCGACTCCTGGAGGAAGGCAGTTCGAGATTTAATTTCCCGTTCAGATTCAGCGAATCTGCAAGTGAATTAAACTTTGTTTTATCAAGCGAGAGTCCGATACTGGAAAAAGCTGCATTGCAGGAATTTGCGAAAGCACTGTAAAAATCTTCACTTCCGTGCACCTCTCCTCCTGCGCAGTGGATGGTATAATTTCCCGCTTCCAATTCTCCGCTGCATTCAAAGGAAAAGTCATCCAGTGTACCATGTTCCCTCAGGTAGGCAAGTGCAGTTACTATTTTAAAGGTAGATCCGGGGGGATACTGTCCCTGAAGAGCCCTGTTCAGAAATACACCGCTTTCATTATCCGAATTCAGGCTT
>JAQYOA010000244.1 GCA_028727605.1 Lachnospiraceae bacterium | reverse complement strand
TGGCGCACGCTCAATCCCAGAATTTCGGAGAGCCGCCGGATCGTCAGATGTACCGGATCTTCCAGAAACGCACGTTCCAGCAACAGATATTTCAATTCCTGCGACTGGGGAATATAGACATGATGACTGTCACCGGACGTTGTCTCATACATTCTTCCAAGTGTAATCAAAAGCTCCCCGGCCAGCAATGGAATCATTGTCTGAAATCCTGATTTTTTCTCGTTTACCTCTCTCCACAGTCGAATCAACAGTTCGGAAACTTCCGACGGTATTTCTCCAACCCAGACTCTTCGTCCCAGCAAAGCCAGCATCCAGTTTTCCATTCCCGGTTTCTTTTCCTTTTTTCCGTCAAGTACATCAGCTGCACTTTTTACCATATCGATTGGGGCTGTATAGTAAATTCCAATTTCTTCCATAGGATCCGACCTGGATGAAACCTGCTCATGTTCTACCCCTGGGCCAGTCAGAAAAAACATGCCTGGATAAACGCTCATTTCCCTTATCTGTTCCGGATTTCCGATACGGATTCTTCCGCTTCCCTGAACAATATAATGCAGTTCGAAACTACCGCCGCTGTGACTGTGCAGCGGAATACTTCCCACCGTTCCTCTTCCCACGGTAACCAAAGTAAACAGCGTTTCTCCCAATTTCATCTCATAATTCACATCTGCCATTTTTTTATCCTCTGTATGATCGTTTCCGTCTACTCTTCTTTCAGCGTATCATAAATTACCATAAAAAGCGACATAGAATATCAAATTATGTCGTTTTTTCCAGTTTTTATTTTTCGCCGCCCCATCTAAAATGAAAGCATAAGAATTGAAAACGCAAAAGGAAAGGAGCTTCTCATTATGTATGACAAACAACGTTATCTCGATCAGATTGATCAGGTAATTGAAAACGGTCCCTACAAAGATGACTGGGATTCCCTGTCCCGGCATGAAACTCCCCGATGGTTTCGGGACGCCAAATTCGGTATTTTTATCCACTGGGGAATTTACAGCGTCCCTGCTTTTGGAAATGAATGGTACTCCCGCAACATGTACATCCAGGACAGTCCCGTCTTCAGTCATCATCAAAAAACCTACGGCAACCAGAAAGACTTCGGATACAAGGATTTTATCCCGATGTTCCGCGCGGAACAATTTGACCCCGCTGCATGGATCACTCTGTTTTCAAAAGCCGGTGCAAAATACGTTGTCCCCGTCGCTGAACATCATGACGGTTTTCAGATGTACCGAAGTGATCTCTCTTGCTGGAATGCCTGGGAAATGGGTCCAAAGAGAGATATCCTCGGCGAATTAACTGAAGAATGCCATCGCCAGGGCCTGATCAACGGCGCCTCCACGCACAGAATTGAACACTGGTTCTTTATGGGACACGGACGCGAATTTGACAGCGACATTACCGATCAGGAACAATGGGGTGACTTCTACTGGCCGGCTATGCCTGAGCCGGATCACCATGATCTGTTTAGTGAGCCAACTCCCTCCCGGGAATTTCTGGAAGACTGGATGATCCGTACCTGCGAACTGATCGACCGCTACCATATCAAAGAACTGTATTTCGACTGGTGGATCCAGCATTCCAGTGCAAAACCGTATCTGAAAAAAATAGCTGCTTACTATTACAACCGTGCAGTTTCCTGGGGAGAGGAAGTTGTCATTGCCTATAAGCACGATGCTTTTATGTTCGGAACCGCACTGGTAGACATTGAGCGCGGACAATTTTCCGAATGTCAGCCTTTCCCCTGGCAGACGGACACGGCGATTGCGAAAAATTCCTGGTGCTATACCGAAAATAATCAATTCAAATCAGCCAAAAGCATTCTCTGCGATCTGGTGGATATTGTCAGCAAAAACGGCAATCTCCTTTTAAACGTCGGTCCAAAGGCGGACGGAACGATTTCTCCGGAGGATACGAAAGTACTTCTTGAAATCGGAGAATGGATGGACGCAAACGGAGAGGCCATCTACGGTACCCGTCCATGGAGATACAGCAGTGAAGGACCAACAAAAGTAGCACAGGGGCAGTTTACTGATAAAACTGATAAAGTCTTCACATCAGAGGATTTCCGCTTCACAGTCAAAGGCTCCCATATTTATGCCGCATGTCTTTCCTATCCGGAAAACGGACGGATTACCATCCGCTCTTTTGCAAAGGCAGATGCTTCTCATCTTCCGCTCTTTTGCGGAATCATTGACCGTGTGGATGTACTCGGTTTTGATGAAACTCCAAAATGGGTACGGGACGAGCAGGGACTTCACATTACTACCAAAAATGTAGCTTCGGATAAGCCTGTGGTATTTCGCCTTACACTTCGATAAACGATACTGGATATGACGAAAAACAGGAATCTGCTCTTGAAATTCACTTAAGAAATTCCAAAAACGGATTCCTGCTTTTTATTTATTGTCCCATATACCGATACAAAAACGTAACGATCTGTGCACGGATACAATGATTTTTCGGTTTAAACTCCGTCGTTGTAACTCCGGAAGTAATCTTGTTTTCGTATGCCCACAAAACTGCCTTGTAGTAGTAAGCATCCTCTTTCACATCCGCAAACGGGTTCTCTGTCATCTCCGGCTCTGGTTTGCCTTCTGCTCGCCACAGGAAAGTGACGGTCTGACCCCGGTCTACCACACTGTTCGGGCTAAAACTGGTCGCTGTCGTTCCGGAAGTAATTCCATTTTCGTATGCCCACAAAACTGCCTTATAGTAGTAAGCATCCTCTTTCACATCTGTAAACGGATTTTCTGTCGTCTCCGGTTCCGGTTTGCCTTCTGCTCGCCACAGGAAAGTCACTGCTTCAGCACGGGTACATTCTCCGTCCGGCTCAAAAGTAGTCGCCGTTTTGCCGGAAGTGATTCCCTTTTCATATGCCCACACAACAGCATCATAATAATAATCAGATTCGCTGACATCCGTAAACGGATTTTCCGGTTCCGGAGTCGGTTCCGGCTCAGGATCCAGATCTTCAAACGGAATGTCATTTTCTATCGCATAGCTTTGGGCAGCTGTATCGCGATATCCACAAATTGTTAAGTGATCGCATCCGTCGAAAGCGTGCGCTCCGATTTCAGTCACAGTTGCCGGAATTGTCACCTCCGTCAGAGCGGAACATTCCGCAAAAGCATAACTGCCAATCCGGACAACATCAGAAGAAATCATTACTTCGCTCAGATTACTGCAGGAAGCAAAAGCGGCATTGCCAATACTCTCCACACCGTTCCGGATGCGAACCTTCCGGATCTCTTCTGTGTATTCCTGCCAGGGAGTGTTCTCCTTGCCGATTTCATAATCCGTCATCTCTTTTGTTCCGCGAACAGTCAGTCTTCCTGCTGCATTCAGTTCAAAGCGAAGATCTTCTCCACACGTTCCTTCTGCTATCACTTCCAGAGAAGCATCCGGTGTATAATCCCCGGATCCCATAGGATATGCTTTATAGAATTCCTCGGACGCATACTCTTCATTCCGGGTGTGATCACCAAAATTTTCATCACACTTCAAAAAATACCGGTAGCTTGTCTTTCCCGCATCCCATGTGGAATCCAGATCATAATACGCACCATCCAGATCGGTGATATTCCATGCATGAGACTCACCATTTCCTTTTCCGGCAATCAATCGGCTGTCAACATTCAATTCCAGTGCCAGACGATAAAACAGCACCGCATACCCCTGACAGACAGCAGTACCGTTAATCAAAGCCGCATACGCAGTGAATTTCAGCTTATAGTCTTCATCGTTCAGATGTTCATTGTCGTAGGTAGTATGTGCACAGATGTAATCGTAAATCGCTTTGACCTTTTCATAATCCGTATCATCATACACATCCAGCTGACCTAAAACCTCTTCCACAGCGGCATCCATTTCCTCTTCCTGCTCACTTGAAGTGTAATAGGTTATGGAATAAGTAAACTTCGCATAGTAAATGCCATTGCTTGTCTTATAGGAAATACTTCCTTTCCATCCGGCATACTGCCAGGCAAGATAATCGCCTTCCACAGGATTCCCCGTGTGTTCAATTGCCTGATTAAAAATTTCGTAAGCCAGTTCTTTTGCCAGATCTCCATCCAGAGTATCTCTTTGCAAACCGACCACGATCGTCTCCTGCCGCTCTTTCATCGCTTCTCGCACAATAGCTCCGGCTTCACTGACCCTGGTGTAATACTCAGGTTCCTCGTCGGATGCAGCACTGACACGATACGGTGAGACAGTCTCAAGATCGCTTTCCCGAACCTCCCCGGAGTAGAGCGGGTTTATGTAGGTAACTTCATAATAGTCCGGTTCTGCTGCAAAAACAGAGCCGGGCAGTAATCCGAAACACATTGCCGCAGAAAGTATCAGAGCAAGCATTCGTTTCATTTGTTTTCTCCTTTCACTCTAAATCCCTTATCCCACTATACTTCTCTTTGTCAATCCGTGCAAGTGTTTTCTTGAGCCGATTGCTCTTCTTAGTTCTGTCCATAATAGGCATTTGCCCCATGTTTTCTGTAATAATGCTTATCCTGCAGCTCTTTTGGCGCAGGCTGGATTCTCGGATTAATCGTCTCGGCACGATAGGCCATTTTTGCCACTTCTTCAAGAACAACTGCATTATGAACAGCCTCGTAGGCATTCTTACCCCAGGTAAAAGGACCATGATTCTTGCAAAGCACAGCCGGAACAGCCATGACATCTTTTCCCATCCGATTAAATTCATTGACAATCAGATGCCCGGTATTCTCTTCATATGCATCCTCAATCTCCTCTTTCGTCAGACAACGCAGGCAGGGTACCTCACCATAGATGTAATCTGCATGAGTAGTCCCGTAGCAGGGAATGCTTCTCCCTGCCTGAGCCCAGCTGGTCGCGTAGGACGAATGGGTGTGTACCACACCGCCAATCTGCGGAAATGCTTTATACAGTTCCAGATGTGTCGGTGTATCGGAAGACGGTTTGTACCGTCCCTCCACTTTATTTCCATTTAAATCCATGACAACCATATCATCCAGTGTCAGCAAATCATAATCCACTCCGCTTGGCTTGATTACAAACAAGCCGCTCTCGCGATCAATTTCACTGACATTTCCCCAGGTAAATGTCACCAGATTGTATTTCGGCAGAAGCATGTTGGCTTCATAGACACGTCTCTTTAATTCTTCTAACATTTCTTTTCTCCTCTTTACTTCAGATTTTCCACTGCGGCGCGCTCAATGGGAAGTCCGGCTTTATAGCGCTCAATAAAGGCTTCAAATCCCGCAACATCCTCCGGATCCGGATTCATCTTGCTTCCCTTGTTTCCGCTAAACACCTTTTCTGCCAGATAATCATCCAGCGTCTCATTCTCGTCTTTATTAATCATGTAGGAAGCCAGCAGTGCAATGCCCCAGGCACCGCCCTCACCTGCTGTTTCCATAACCGATACCGGCGCATTCATGGCAGCGGCGAGAATTTTCTGACCTACACCTTTTGTCTTAAACAATCCTCCATGGCCAAAGATCTCATCCACCTGTACATGCTCTTCTTTCAGCAGAATATCAAGTCCCACCTTCAGAGCGCCAAGTGCAGTAAACAGATGAACTCTCATAAAGTTTGCAAGGCTGAATTTACTGTTCGGTGTGCGCACAAACAGTGGTCGACCTTCCTCAAAATCAGTGATATGTTCACCGGAGAAATAATTGTAGGAAAGCAATCCTCCGCAGTCCACATCCCCTTCCAGAGCTTTGTTATACAAAGTTCCGAACAGCTCATTCATATCCACCTGGATTCCAAAAGCTTCCGCGAACTCCCGAAACAGTCCAACCCAGGCATTCAGATCAGAGGTACAGTTCTGGCAGTGAACCATCGCCACCGGATGACCGGTAGGAGTTGTTACCATATCAATTTCCGGATAAACTTTGGAAAGATTCTTTTCCAGCACAATCATGGCAAATACGGAAGTACCTGCAGATACATTTCCCGTTCTCTTTGTCACGCTGTTCGTGGCTGCCATACCGGTTCCTGCATCTCCTTCCGGCGGGCACAGAGGAATTCCGGCCTGAAGATTACCGGAAACGTCCAGAAGTCTGGCTCCCTCTTCCGTCAGATAGCCTGCGGTTTCTCCGGCAACCAGTACTTTCGGAAGAATCCCGGTCAGTTTCCATGGGTAACCCTTCTCTGCTGTCAGCTGATCAAACTTCTCCACCATATCTGCAAAATAAGTATTTGTATCAGAATCAATGGGGAAGATACCGGATGCTTCACCAACGCCAACTACCCGTTCGTCTGTCATTTTCCACTGAATGTAGCCGGCCAGTGTGGTCAGATAATCAATCTCTTTTACATGTTCCTCTCCATTTAAAATTGCCTGATAAAGATGTGCAATTGTCCATCTCTGCGGCACATGATAGGAGAATACCTCTGTCAGCGCCTCGCTTGCCTTTCCGGTAATGTTATTTCTCCAGGTACGAAACGGCACAAGAAGATTTCCCTCCCGATCAAACGCCATATAGCCATGCATCATCGCACTGAAACCAATCGCACCGATCGTAGTAAGGGTGACTCCGTATTTTTCTTTGACATCCTGTGCCATATTGGCATAGGCATCCTGCAGACCGTTCCAGATATCATCCAAATGATAAGTCCAGATTCCGTCCTCATAACGGTTTTCCCAGTCATGACTTCCGGAAGCAATCGGAGCATTATCCTCTCCTACCAGCACAGCCTTAATTCTTGTAGAACCAAATTCAATCCCCAATGCTGTTCTCCCGGATAAAATTGCGTTTTTTGCATCCATTCCCATCTGTAATTCCTCCATTCCTGTTTTTATCAAGATACCCGTTCCCGTTTCAACTCTATTTATCTGAAACGGAACGATGGTATAAATGCCATCAGATATCAGCAAACCTGTTTATCACGAAAATTGACAGATCTGACAGCGTCCGATGGCATTTTTATCACATTTTTTCTTTCAGGATACCGCAGTCCCGGATTTTTGCGATCGCTTCCTGTATCTCCGGTTCCTCTTTTACAAGGGCAATTCGCACATACCCCTCGCCGGACGCGCCAAACGCATTTCCCGGAGTCACCAACACGCCGGATTCCTCCAGCAATCTGGTCACAAACTCTTCGGAAGATGTAAATCCGTCCGGTATCTTTGCCCATACAAACATGGTAGCCGGGCTTTTTTCCACTTCCCAACCGATAGAGGTAAGTCCCTCACACAAACAGTCCCTGCGTCGGCGATAAGCATCCCTTGTATCTTTCACACAGCTCTGATCACCGGTAATTGCAGCGATCGCTGCCTTTTGTATCGGCAGAAACATTCCGTAATCCATATTTGATTTCAGTTTTGCAAGCATGGCAACAATCTGCTCATTTCCAATGCAAAACCCGATTCTCGCTCCCGCAAGTCCATAGGTCTTGGAAAGCGAATTGAATTCCACACCCACATCCATGGCGCCCGGAGTAGCAAGAAAGCTTCCCGTTGGCTCCGTATCAAAGACAAGTTCACTATATGCATTATCATGAAGTACCATAATGTCATATTTCTTTGCAAACGCAACCAGCTTTTCGTAAAACTCCCCAGGAGCAATCGCAGCTGTTGGGTTGTTCGGATAGGAAACCACCATTAATTTTGCTTTTTTTGCAATTTCTTCCGGAATTTCATCAAAATCAATCAGATAATTTTTCTCTTTTCTAAGCGGCATCGGATACAGCTCTGCTCCTGCAATCAGCGGTCCATCGCCAAAAACCGGATAACAGGGATCCGGCACCAGCACCGTATCCCCGGGATCAGCAACTGCTAACGCAAAATGCGCCAGCCCTTCCTGTGAACCAAGGAGAGAAACCACCTGTGTTCTCGGATTGATTTTCACCTGATATCTTCTTTCGTACCAGATGGCAACCGCATCGTCGAGTTCACTGGTATCTTTAATCGCATAAACGTAATTTTTTTCATCTGCAGCGGCACTTGTAAGTGCATCGATTACATGTTTTGCCGGAGGAATATTCGGCGTGCCCACACTTAAATCAATCACTTTTTCGCCGGCAGATTCTTTTTCCTGTTTGCGATTCAGCAATACAGTGAATATATTTTCACCAAAATGATCCATTCTCTTTGAAAACTGCATAACTCTCTATTTCCTTTCGTCTCCTGTATTCCGATATTCGGGCAGTTTACTGCCCTTTAAAAAGCGATTGCGGATATACCAGAGTGTTGCATCCTCCCCTCGCACCGAGAGCATTTTCAACAAAAACTCCAGCTGACCTAATGTCTTTGGATGCACAAACCACAGATGATCTTTGCCTTTCACAAAGTATTCGTACGGAGCCTGATCTGTGTAATCCTTTCCAAGATATACTCTGGAAGCGCTGATACGGTCCATAATCATTTCTGCCACGTATTTTCTTGGCATCGGAACACCCTCAATCACAGTATCACAGTGAATTCCATAATCCACCCAATACTCAAAATGATGTTTATTCCTGCCTTTGTGATGAAGCCAGGATTTTGACATTCCGGTATCCTCTCTCTCCGCATTGTTCGGGCTTCGATCTCCCTGATAGTATTTCGCTCCCACCAGGAACTCTGTCGGTGAATATTTTGATAAATCATGCGTCAGTCCCTGATAATATAAACCGACTTTGAAACAATAACGCATTACAAGCATTCTGTGCTTTGTGATCGTCTTAAAGTGCTGCCAAGCCTTCATAACCTGTTTACTCCTGTTTTCCGATTAAAATCATAATACTGCGCGGAGCCACTGTAACCATCTTTCCGGCTATCTTCGGTCCCTTTCCCTCTCCATAAAAACATTCTTCCTTATCTGTATCCACAGTTACCTGCCAGACCTGCTTTCCGGGAAGTGTGGGCAATGCCAGTTCTTTCTCTTCCCAGTGCATGTTATATGCGATATAGAGCGAAGTATCCGGTGTGCCATCCTGCTTCCGATAATAATCACCGTAATACATCACTCCGATCGAACGGCTTGTATTTTCCATCTGTGAATACCATGCTCTCTGACTGTGATAGGACAGATCCGGACATCCGTAAGCTTTGTAATCCAACAGTTTTGGTTCTGCACTGCCATGAAATGCCGGATGTTCCTTTCGGAAGGCAATCGCTTTTTTGACAAATTCCTGAAGCTCCGGATATTTTTTACCGGCATTCCAGTCAATCCAGCCAACCTTATTATCCTGACACCAGGCATTGTTATTTCCATTCTGGCTGTTGCCAAGCTCATCCCCGCTGTAAATCATAGGCGTTCCCTGACCGGTCATAAGCATCAGAAATGCATTCTTCAGCTGCCGGATTCTTAATTTCCGAACCGCAGCCTTGCGCGAAGGTCCCTCCGCCCCGCAGTTCCAGGAGAAATTACTCTCGGTTCCATCTCTGTTTTCTTCTCCGTTGTCCTCATTGTGCCGGGTATCATAAGAAACCATATCCATCATAGTAAATCCGTCATGCTCAGCCAGATAGTTAATCACCCCATGCGTTGCCGGATTTCTTCGCATAGAATAAGAAAAGCCCGGAAGCGTGCCCTCATCTCCTTTCAGAAAACGGCGTACGTTTTCCTGAAAACCTTGGTTTTGCTCACCCAGATTTTGAATTCCCGGTTTTGATTCGCCGTAAATCTGTCCTCCATCAAATCCGACAAAAATCAGTTTCGTTTTTTTCAAAAGCGGATTTCCGGCCGTTTCCATCGCCAGTTTTCCATCCCCGATGATCCGAAATCCATCCACATGAAATGTCACAACATAATATTCCAGGATATCAACAGCACGTGCCGCTGTGATTTCACCCGGAAAACAAAATTCAAGAATGCATTCTATCCCGCTCTCATGAAGTGCATCAACCAGCTGTGCAAATTCCTGTACCGGATGGTGAGTCGCTGAAAAAGATGCTTTCGGCGCATAATACAGTGCTCTTCCCCCATATCCCCAGTAATTCACCTTAGGCTCTGCCTTAATAAGCAAAGGGGCATATTTTTTTTCTTCCTTTTTTACCGGCATCTCAAAAAACTCATATACCGGCATGAGTTCTACGGCATTGATTCCCAATTCTTTCAGATATGGGATCTTTTCAATCACACCCAGAAATGTCCCCTTATGTTTTACTTTAGAAGAAGTATCTTTGGTAAAACCTCTGACATGCAGCTTATAAACCAGCAAATCCTCATACGGCTGAAAAAGCGGCTGTGTGCTCATCACCGGCTTTTTGGCAATCAGACAGCGCACTGCATGTTCGTCCTCACTGACGGGCTCTCCGAATTGATCCCTGCCTTCCAATGCAGTTGCGTTTGGATCCTGACATACCCTTCCATCTATGCAAAAATTGTAGGAAAAATTACCATTCAGTCCGATAACAGTCATTGCAGCTACCGAACCAACTCTTTGTTCCTCTGTAAAAGGAATTCTCTCAAATGGTTCCTTTTCTCCCTTTTTGTACAATAATAACTCTGCTTTCTTCCCTTCCGGTATTTCAAGAGCAAAATGATACCCTCTCTCCGCTTTGGATGCTCCCAGTTTTCTCGGATCCCCGGCGAGTACCTGGAGTTCTTCCTTTTCTTTTCTCTGACTCATCTCTTTTCCGCCTTTCTTCTACCTTTTCAATGATATTTCCCTGATTTGGAAATAACAGGTATTTCATGGATATCGTTTCGCATTCCTGAAAATCCGCATCCTTACAATGACCTTACATATCTTTAATTTAAGACAATTCGCCCTTTTTGTCAATTAGAAAGGCAATCGAAAGAAAAAGGAAGCATATTCTGCACAATTTTTCGAAATCTTCTGAAGATTAAACATCCAACTCGAGTTCCACCGGACAATGATCCGACCCCATAATATTTGTATGAATTTCCGCCGACAAAATTTTCTCTTTCATAGCATCGGAGGTCAGAAAATAATCTATTCGCCAGCCGGCATTTCGTTCTCTTGCCTTAAACCGGTATGACCACCAGGAATACTTTTCCGTATCCGGATGCAGATACCGGAACGTATCCGTAAAACCGGAATCAAGAAGATCTTTAAACTTTTCCCGTTCTTCCGGAGTAAATCCTGCATTATTCACATTTGACTTCGCATTTTTAATGTCAAGCTCCGTTGCTGCCACATTGAGGTCACCGCAGACAATGACCGGCTTCTCTTCTTCCAGTTTCTTTAAATAGGAAAGAAACGCCTCTTCCCATCTCATACGGTAGGATAATCTGGCCAGTTTTTCCTGAGAATTCGGTGTATACACCGTCACAAAATAAAAAGACGGATATTCTGCCGTGATCACCCGTCCTTCATGATCAAATTCTTCTGTTCCGATTCCATATCTCACAGAAATCGGTTCTTCTTTTGTAAATAACGCAGTCCCTGAATACCCTTTCTTTTCCGCATAATTCCAGTATTGGTAATAGCCCGGAAGTTCCAGCTTCAGCTGTCCTTCCGAAAGCTTTGTCTCCTGCAGACAAAAAATATCTGCATCTGCCTGCCCAAAATACTCGGAAAATCCCTTTTTCATACATGCACGCAGACCATTCACATTCCAGGAAATAAACCGCATTCTCAAAAACTCCTTTCAATTTTCAATTGTGTCCATTATAGCACACCCCACAGCCCTTGGAAAGTGCCTCACGCTTCCCAAAAAAAGTCAGCGAATCACACGAATTGTCTCCAGAGAAGCATCGGCCGGACCGTGAAATGCACATCCGTTCTTTTTGTTTTTAAAAATTAGTTCCAGAATTTCGTCTGTGATCCTTTCACCGGGACAGACAATCGGAATTCCAGGAGGATAAGGCACGATCATTTCCCCTGCAATACAGCCTTTCGCATTCCAAAAAGACACCGTCCTTTTGTCAGCAAAATAAGCTTCTCTTGGTGTCAGACACATCGAAGGAATCTCCCTTGGAATCTGTACCCATTCTTTTTCCGGAACCGCGCCTTCAAATCGCGACACAGAACACTCATTTTTCACGTCCGCCTCTTTTGCCAGAGTCTCAACGCCATGAATCAGACGTTGAATGTCCTTTTCTTCATTTGCCCAGGTAATTACGGCAACAACATTCTCTTCATCCGACAGTTCTGTGCTGACACCAAAACGCTCATAGAGAAGTTCCTGCAGACGATATCCCCCGATTCCAAGTTCTTTCATGGAAAACACCAGACGAGTGAGATCGATTCTGTAAATTCCGCTTCTGCCTTCCGCCTTCTCATCCAGAACACGTACTCCCGGTATTTTCCCGAAAGCATCCCGCGCCATCTCCGAAAGTTCCAGCGCCCGCTGCATTCTCTCCTTTCCTTCCAGTGCCATTCCCTTTCTGGCTGCGTCCAGAGATGCCATCAAAAGATAAGAAGGCGATGTACTCTGTACCATCTGCAGATTTTCCTCCAGCAATCCTGGATTAATCCGTCCGGATCCCACCAGAAGAAGAGAGCTCTGCGTAAAAGATCCCGCAGTCTTATGCATGCTCAGCGCACTTACATCTGCTCCGCAGCGAATTGCGCCGTTTTGAAGCTGATCCGAAAAATACAGATGAGATCCATGTGCCTCATCCACAAGCAGCAGCGCCTGGTTTTCATGACAGATTCCGGCAATTGCCTCAAGATCACTGCCGATTCCATAATAGGTGGGACTTACCACAAGCGCTGCTTTTGCACCCGGTGCTCTTTCAAAAGCCTCTTTTATCTTACCCGGCGTGATGCCTCCCCAGATCTGCCATTCCCCGAAATACTCGGGCTGCACATAAACCGGAACCGCACCGCTCATAATCAAACCCATGAGAACTGATTTGTGTGCATTCCTTGGCAGTATCACTTGCTCTCCTTCCCGTGCTGCACTTAGAACCATAGCCTCATTCCCGCAGGTTGTCCCATTCACAAGAAAATAAGCTTTCTTTGCACCGTAAAGATCTGCTGCCAATTCCTGCGCCTTAGCAATGACACCGCAGGGATTATGCAGATCATCCAGTCCTTCCGCTTCCGACAAATCAAAGGCTGCCAGTGATGCATTTTGAAGTGACGGATCAATTCCCCTCAAAAAGCGATGTCCCGGAATTCGAAAATATGCAGGTTCCTCCCTTGTAAACTTTTCCAGAGCCTCTACCAGAGGCATTCTTGCCTGATTCATTGATTTCACTCCCCATTTTCTGGTATTCTTTGCATGAAAAACGGCCATCCCACAAGAACAGACAGTACAGTTCTGATGGGATGACCGTTTCGTTTATCGTATCTCGATTCTGATTATTCTACCGGAACGATCCAGCCATATTTATCTTCCAGTTTACCCCACTGGATACCGGTCAGCGTATCATACAGTTTCTGTGTCAGCTCACCGATCTTGAAATCGTTGACAAGTACAGAGTCATCTTTGTAAACGAACTCGCCTACCGGAGAAACAACAGCTGCAGTTCCGGTACCGAATGCCTCTTCAAGAGTACCGTCATGGCCTGCTTTCATCAGATCATCTATAGACAGATGAGTCTCGTTTACCTTGTAACCCCAGTCACGCAGAATATGAATCAGGGAATCACGGGTAACGCCGGGAAGAACGGTTCCTTCCAACGGAGCAGTATAGATCTCGCCTGCGATCTTGAACATAATATTCATGGTTCCGACTTCTTCCACATATTTCCGATGAACACCATCCAGCCAGAGAACCTGTGTACATCCCATCTTTTCGGCCTTCACCTGGCCTGCGATGGAGCTGGCATAGTTTCCTCCGCATTTTGTAAAGCCTGTACCACCCTGTACGGCACGTACATACTCGTCCTCAACCAGAATCTTAACCGGGTTGATTCCCTCTGCATAATAAGCACCAACCGGTGTTGTGATAATGACAAACTTATATGATTTTGCCATATGTACACCGAGACTGGACTCAGTAGCAAACATAAACGGACGGATATACAGAGAAGTGCCCGGCTCGCTGGGAACCCAGTCTTCCTGAACTTTTACCAGCTCTTTGATTGCTTCCACAAACATCTCTTCCGGAACACCCGGCATGCAAAGTCTCTCGTTGGACTTGATCATACGGCGTGCATTCATCTCAGGACGGAACAGCTGAATCTTTCCTTCTGCTGTTCTGTATGCCTTCAGACCCTCAAAAGTCTCCTGGGCATAATGAAGTACCATGGTTGCCGGATCTGTAGGAATCGCACCGTACGGCATAATCGTTGCATCATGCCATCCCTGATCTCTGTCCCAGTCCATAACAAACATATAATCCGTAAAATGTTTGCCGAAGCCCAGATTCTTCCAATCCGGTTTTTCCTGCGGCTGCTCTCTTTTTACAAATTTGATATCCATTGTATCTTGCCTCCCCGGCAGTTTCGGCTAAAGATTTTCACCAACTGCCTGTAATCTTTTAAATTTTTTCAATGTATTAAGTATAAGACCGCAACTTGGAACAGTCAATAGAAAATCCGCCCAAATTCACCTTTTTTCAGTTATTTTTTTTGCGGGCATTGTCTTTTTGTCCCGGATCTGATAGAATCATTATCAGCACAAAAATCTACATTTTTTGAAAGGATCAGGTATATTACATGAGTGAAGAATTTAACACCACCGCTTCCTGCAGCGGAGACTGCTCTGCATGCGGATGCGACTGTGAAGAAAATCTGGATCAGCCGACTGTCACATTGACACTTGATGACGATACCCAGGTAACCTGTGCTGTTCTCACAATCTTCCCGGCGCCAAACAAACAGGAGTACATTGCGCTGCTGCCTCTGGACGAAAACGGTGAGAATCAGGATGGTGAAGTTTATCTTTACCGTTATTACGAGGAGAACGGTCAGCCAAATCTTGACAACATCGATTCCGATGAGGAATATGAGATCGCAGCTGATGCATTTGACCAGCTGCTGGATGATCAGGAATTTGACGAAAGCGAACCGAATGCATAATCAAAAAAGAAAAGCCGCCCGATGTGGCGGCTGATTTTTTGCGGGACCTGACAGACCGATTCGATGTCCCTTGGCGCATACTAACCGAATGAGGTATACAACATGAGAGATACTGATGTTATTTTACACGTACAGGAGCTCTGCAAAGAACGTTCCTGGACTTATTATCGTCTTGCAAAGGAAGCCGATATTCCTTACTCTACACTGAACAATATGATGAACCGGAATAATATTCCCACAATTCCCACACTTCAGAAACTCTGCGATGCTTTTGGTATCACGCTTTCCGATTTTTTTCAGGATGAATCCGAAAACAGCCAGCTGACACAGCCTCAAAAAGAAATGATTGAGCTCTACAATCGGCTTTCCCTGGAAAAGAAAAAAATACTGAAAGCCTATATGAAAGGACTTCTCATGGAGGTTTAAAAATGGATGATTTTTTGATGGCTTTTTCTGCTGTCTTTCCTATGTTTTTCTATATGGTACTGGGCGGTTTTATTTCAAAAAAAGGCTGGATGGAAAAGGCTTCTTTCCAGAAACTGAACCAGGTGATTTTTAAAATTTTCATTCCCCTGATGCTTTTTGTCAATATCTATGAATCGGATTTTAAAAAATCTGCCAATCCCCGATTGATTTTCCTGGTTCTGCTGTTGGTAATTGTTGTCTTTTTGCTGCTCTGTCTGATTGTTCCCATCTTTGTAAAAGAGAAAGCGGATGCCTCTGTTATGATTCAGGGAATCTACCGCAGCAATTATGTTCTATTCGGTCTCACAATGGCATCCAGCATTTATCGGGGTGAGGATCTTGGTGTTGTATCGGCACTGGCTGCCTTTTTGGTTCCCCTCTTCAATGCCCTGGCTGTCATCCTCTTCGAAATGTTTCGCGGAGGTAAAATACACCCATTGGAACTATTTACCAAGATTCTGAAAAACCCGCTGATTATCGGCGGATTGCTGGGCATCTTCTTTGCTCTGACCGAAATCCGGCTTCCCGTTCTGCTTGTTGACACTTTGTCAGATGCCGGAAGCATTGCCTCCCCGGTTGCTCTGATCTGCCTTGGCGGAATGCTTTCCTTCCAGAGCCTGAAAAAGCACTGGGGGAAACTGCTGGCTGTTTTATCCTGCCGCCTGGTACTGCTTCCTCTTACAGCTATCACCCTTTTTGCACTGCTTGGATACCGAAACATGGAACTGATCACAATTCTTGCAGCATTCGGATCCCCAACCGCAGTTGCTTCCGGTCCGATGGCTCAGTCTATGGGCGGAAACGGAGAACTGGCCGGTGAAATCATTGCAGCCGGTTCTGCCGGATGTATTGTTACCATTTTCCTGTTTGTCTGGGTCATGAAAAGTATCGGCCTGATTGCATAAATACATAAATACATGAAGTCAAAAAATTCCCGACGAAAGCCAGTCAAAAAGCTTTCATCGGGAATTTTTATTATCTTTTAATTGATCCGGAATCCACCCTCATCGGTTCTCTTCAATTCCGTTTCATAGAAGCATCTGGAAAATCTGATCAGATACTCCGTGTCTTTTGCTCCTGCCGTCTCATACGGAGAATGCATGGACAGCTGTGCCATACCAATGTCCACGCTCGCCACCGACACCAGGGAATTCAAAATAGCTCCCAATGTACTTCCACCGGGAATATCGGAGTGATTGGCGAATACCTGGCATGGAACCTCTGCTTTCTGACAGAGCATTTTTGTCACTGCCTCTGAAAGGGCATCCGTGGTATATTTCTGATTTGCACTTTGTTTAATTACAATTCCCTCATTCATATACACGCGGCTCTGCACATCATATTTTTCCGGATGTGCCGGATGGAATGCATGGGCGTTATCCGCAGATACCAAAAAGCTTCCGGCCAGATCCCGTCGGTATTGGGCCGGATCTGCACCCTTTCCTTCATTTATGCGCTGCAGTGTGTCAGCAAGAAATGTGGAATCCGCACCCTGTTTTGTGAGACTTCCCACTTCCTCATTGTCGAAAATGCAGCAGACGTTGACATGCTCCTTTGGCTCGGCTACCAGAAATCCCATAAGAGAACCGTATGCACTCTGAAGATCATCCAGACGTCCGCAGGAAATGTATTCCTGATCTGCTCCCCATATGGAACCGTGTACCCGGCTGTAGAGATACAGATCCATAGCCAGAATCTGTTCCCGATCCACATCGGGAAGAAACAGCTCATAAAAATGATCTTTCGCCGTCCCATCTCCCAGAATCGGCAGCATATCCTTCTGAATACTGTATTTGATCCCTTCATTCATTTCCCTATTCAGGTGAATTGGCATGTTGGGAATCAAAACCAGATCCCGGCCGGCATCCACAAGAACTGCTTCTGCAGCGCCATCTTTTTTCACAATCATGCGTCCCGCCACCGACAGAGGACGGTCAAACCACGGCGAACGAATCATTCCTCCGTAGCCTTCCACATTCAGTCTGGTATAATGACCGTCCGTGACAAAGGGATCCTCTCCCTTTATCTTAAATACCGGACAATCACTATGGCTTGCCATAATCTGATAGCTGTGCCACTGTCCCTGTGGAATCTGAAAAGCAATGATCGAAGAGCCGTTTCTGATTACATAATAGTTTTTCCCCGGCTGCAGATTCCATTCTTTCGTTTCATCCAGCCTGACATAACCTGCTTGCTGCAGCATCCCGGCAGCCTCAGCTATCACATGGAAAGGACTTTTGCATCGGCTGATAAAATCCAGAAGATTCTGCGCTGTCTGTAAATATTCCATAATTCTGTTTCTCCCCTCTTTCACAGAAATTTTTCTATGCTGTCACCTGATTGCCTGTGTACAGCTGATAATACTTTCCTTTCTGTTCAATCAGCTGATCGTGTGTTCCGCGTTCAATAATGCGCCCCTGTTCCAGAACCATGATACAATCGGAATTTCGTACTGTGGACAGTCTGTGGGCAATCACAAACGTAGTTCTGCCATGCATCAGCTTATCCATACCATCCTGCACAATCCGTTCCGTACGGGTATCAATGGAACTGGTCGCCTCGTCCAGAATCAATACCGGCGGATCTGCAATGGCTGCACGGGCAATGGCAAGCAGCTGTCTCTGACCCTGACTTAAATTCGTACCGTCACCGGTCAGCATTGTATCATAACCGTTTGGCAGTCGACGGATAAATCCATCCGCATTTGCGAGTTTTGCAGCTGCAATGATTTCTTTCTCTGTTGCATCCAACTTACCATAGGCAATGTTCTCACGAACCGTTCCCGTAAACAGATGCGTATCCTGAAGTACAATTCCAAGAGATCTGCGCAAATCTGCTTTTTTAATTTTATTTACATTGATACCGTCATAACGGATCTTTCCGTCCTGAATATCATAGAAACGATTAATGAGGTTGGTGATTGTCGTTTTTCCGGCACCGGTAGAACCTACAAAGGCAATCTTCTGACCCGGTTCCGCAAACAGCTTCACATCATGCAGTACAATTTTCTCCGGATTGTATCCAAAATCCACACCGTCAAATACCACACGTCCTTCCAGCTTCACATAATCCACAGAACCATCCGCCTGATGCGTATGTTTCCATGCCCAATGTCCGGTTCTCTCTGCAGTTTCCGTAATCTTTCCGTTTTCTTCCTTTGAGTTTACTAGGGTCACATAACCGTTATCTGTTTCCGCTGTCTCATCCATCAGGCGGAAAATACGCTCTGCACCGGCAAGTGCCATAACAATTGCATTGAGCTGCTGGCTTACCTGGTTGATCGGCATATTGAAACTCTTATTAAAGGTCAAAAAGCTAGCCAATCCGCCCAAGGTAAATCCGCCAACCCCAAACAGGGCCAGCGCACCACCCACAATCGCACAGACCACATAGCTGATATTTCCAAGCTGTGCGTTGATCGGTCCGAGAATGTTGGCAAATGCATTTGCGTTGTAAGCGCTGTCAAACAGCTGATTGTTCAGCTCGTCAAACTTTTCAATATTCTTCTCCTCATGGCAGAATACTTTGACAACCTTCTGGCCTTCCATCATTTCTTCGATAAATCCGTTTACTTTACCAAGAGAGATCTGCTGTTTTACAAAATAGCTTCCGGAAAGTCCTGCAACCTTCTTTGTTACTAACAGCATGATCCCAACCATAATCAGCGTTGTAATTGTCAGAGGAACATTCAGAATCACCATGCTGACAAAAACACTGACAATTGTGATTGCACTGTTGATTACCTGAGGAATACTCTGACTGATCATCTGGCGAAGCGTATCAATATCATTGGTGTAAATGGACATGATATCTCCGTGAGAATGCGTGTCAAAATATTTGATCGGCAGCATTTCCATGTGAGTGAACAGATCATCTCTCAGGTTTCTTAACGTTCCCTGTGTCACATAGATCATAATCCGGTTCTGTGCAAAGGTGGCAACAACACCAATGGCATAGAAGCAGGCTACCCTTCCGATCGCCCCGAGCAGCGGGGAGAAATCCGGCTGATCTGAAATCAGAAGCGGTCCGATATAGTCATCAATCAGTGTACGCGTAAACATCGTTCCCTGTACATTAGCCAGAACACTGACAAAAATTGCAATCACCACAATGATACAGTGCGGCAGATAATTTTTCAAAACGTATTTCATCAATCTCGCAAAAATCTTCATGGGATTCTTTACCTGAGACTTCATCCCTCTCGGGCGCGGTCCTCCCGGTCCCGGCTGTTTCACCTGACGTACTTTTTCCTCTGCCATTACTGATCACCTCCCTTTTCATCGAAATCTCCACCGCCTCCGGTCTGAGATTCGTATACTTCTCTGTAAATATCATTGCTCTTTAACAATTCTTCGTGAGTTCCAAATCCATTGATCCGTCCGTCGTCCATGACAATAATCCGGTCTGCATCCTGAACACTGGAGATACGCTGTGCAATAATCAATTTTGTCGTCTCCGGAATTTCTGTCAGAAATGCCTTGCAGATTTTTGCGTCTGTAGCGGTATCTACCGCGCTGGTACTGTCATCGAGAATCAGAACCTTCGGCTTTTTCAGAAGAGCTCTGGCAATACAAAGCCTCTGTTTCTGACCGCCGGATACATTGGAGCCTCCCTGCTCAATGTATGTATTGTATCCATCCGGCATGCGCTCGATAAATTCATCCGCGCAGGCTAAGCGACAGGCTCTTTTGCACTCCTCTTCCGTCGCATGCTCATCGCCCCACCGCAGGTTTTCCAGAATTGTTCCGGAAAACAGAACGTTTTTCTGCAGTACCACGGAAACTTCATTACGAATGGTCTCCATATCGTAAGTTCGTACATCCTTGCCGCCAACCTTTACGCTGCCCTCGGTAACATCATACAATCGGCTGATCAGATTCACCAGACTGGTTTTTGCACTTCCGGTACCGCCGATGATACCGATGGTTTCACCGGATCGAATCGACAGATTGATATCAGAGAGAACCGGCTTTCCTTCTCCCTGGCGATAGCTGAAGCTTACATGCTCAAATTCAATGCTTCCGTCCGGCACTTCATAATCCGGTTTCTCCGGATTGCCAAGGTCACTCTTTTCATTCAGCACCTCTGTGATACGCTTCGCACTTGCCATACTCATCGTCACCATGACAAAAACCATAGAAAGCATCATCAGGCTCATCAGAATATTCATACAATAAGTCAGCAGACTCATCAGCTGTCCGGTGGTCAGTTCGCTTCCGACAATCATCTTTGCGCCCAGCCAGCTGATCAAAAGAATACAGCTATATACCGTAAACTGCATCAAAGGCGCATTGTAAGAAATATTCCCTTCCGCCTTGCAGAAGATTTTATAAATATTGCTGCTGGCAGTACGGAACTTCTTCGTTTCATGATCCTCCCGGACATACGCCTTCACCACACGAATGGCAGAGACATTTTCCTGCACACTGGCATTCAAATCATCGTATTTCGGAAATGCCTGCTGGAAATAACTGGTTGCATTTTTCATGATCAAAAACAGACAGCATCCAAGAATCAGAACAGCAACCAGATAAATGCTTGCCAGGCGCGGGCTGATCGTAAATGCCATGAACATAGCAATAATCATACTGGAAGGTGCCCGCATACACATACGCAGAATCATCTGGTACGCGTTCTGCAGATTGCTGACATCTGTGGTAAGCCGGGTTACCAGGCCGGCCGTACTGAACTTGTCAATATTTGAAAAGGAAAATGTCTGTATATTTTGAAACATAGCCTGTCTTAAATTTCTTGCAAAACCTGCGGATGCCTTCGCTCCGTATTTTCCTCCCATCACACCGGCAAACAGGCCGATTGCCGCTGCGACCAGCATAAATGCTCCCACCACATAAATGTGATGCATATTTCCTGCTTCTACGCCATCATCAATAATCGATGCCATCATAAGCGGAATAATCATCTCCATGATAACCTCCAGAATCATGAAGAAGGGAGTTACTATGGAGGCTTTTTTAAATTCCTTTACCTGTGCTCCTAATGTTTTCAGCATGTCGTTTCTCCCAAATTTGTTTTTACATTTTCTTTTAATTTGTCAATCACTTCAAAGAAGGTCTCAAGATCCTCTTCACTGATTCCCTCCACTGTTTTCCGTTCCAGTTCATCAATCAGATGCATCGTTGCCTCCTGCAGTTCCCGTCCAGTATCTGTCAAAACCAGCTTCTTCAGGCGGGCATCATAGGGAACAGCCACTCTGCAAATATAGCCTTTCTTTTCCATCAGTTTCACGATGTTCGTCACAGTGGAGCGGCCAATCTGAAATTCTGCCTCAATATCCTTCTGAAAAATATCCCGTCCCTCATTCCTGTACAGAAAGCCGAGAATCCAGCCATGCATCGTCGTCAGTTCATCCAGACCATGTTCCCTGACGCAAGATGCAAAATTGCGAAACATCATATTATCCAGCGTACGAACACTGTGACCAACTGTTCTCCTTTTTCTCACACCCTTGTTTCACCTTCCTTTCCCAAATAAAGAATCACATTTAAATTATTTGATAGCAAACTGTTTTGTTTGGAACAGTTGATAGTTGAACTGTTCATTTGAAAACTGTTCATATTGGAACTGTTCGCTATAAAACATTCTATCGGATCCATTGCTTTTTGTCAAGATACTTTTCTTATTCCTCCATTTGTTTCAGCAGATAACTTCCTACCATATGGGAAAAGTTTTTTATATCCTTGATATAGGCGAAATCCTTTCCGAAAATTCTGTGTTCAGCCGGAAGCTCCGTTTCCTTCCCGGTAAATACACCAAGTACCTGCACTCCCTGCAAACGCAGCCGGCGAATCTCTGTTGCTGTATCATATATCGCTTCCCTGTCACGATAGGGCTGCGGATTTCTTGCATTTGGCCGATTGACCAAAACATCATAGGGTTTTCCATCACTTAAAACAATCAGCAGTTTTTTATTTTCCTCTCTCTTCAGCAAATCTGCACCGATGGCCCGGATAGCCAATCCATCCCGGTTATTTGACGAAGTGATATATTCAAAGATTCCGCTGTTTTTCTCCCGCGGATCCTCATAATCACGCATACGATGAAGAATCGTATAATCCCAGAAAGTACAAAAGCTCATAACCCGCGACGGGATTTTCAGAATACTCAAGGTTTCAGCCAGAATATATGCCTGAAGTGCAACACTGGACTGCCGCACCCTTTGGGATCCGCTGGCATCAATCAAAATATCCACCACGAAATCCAGTGCATCATTTTTAATCTCACGGCGAAACAATTGCGCATTTTCACATCGCCCCGCCTTCCACAAAGAGGATGGCGTGAGGATACCGTGATCCGAAGCACTAAAGTGAACATCTTCTCTTTGAATCAGCGCTTTTTTCAGCATTTGCGACAGTGTTTTCACATTTTGTTTTACCGTTCTGTGGTCTTCGTAATAGGCATGAATATTTTTATCTTTTTGTTTTTTTGCATAAGAGAGTTGATAGTTATTCACTACCGGATTTTTCAGAATCCCCTCGGTATAATACAGACTGCAGTCACTGTGAATTCCCCTGCAATGCTGATGATTGCGGCTTTTCTCCTCCGTCTTTGAGAGGTAGGTTCTCCCGAAATTGCATTCCACATAGCTGTACATCCGTTTCAGAGCATTCTCATCTACGATAACCACTTTTTTCTGTACCAGAGACGCCTCCGTTTGCTCTTCCTTTTCTGTTTTTTCCAGTTCAAAAGACGTCATTTCCAGCGTTACTCTTTCCAGATATGTCTGAAGTGCATCTTCATAAAGATCCTCTGACAGAAAGTCTTTCCAGGAATACTCTGTCAGTTCCTCATAAGTGACAGACAGAATATCCTTAAGAGAACCATGTTTTTTCTCAAAAAGCGGATCGGTTGTCTCGTTATACAGCTGATCCGTCAATTGTATCAGTTCCATCGTATCTGCCGCATTTTTTGCCGTATCAAGGTGGCTCATCCAGCGCCTGATATCTCCGGACAAAACATCCTTTTTCCCGGATTCCTCTGCGCTTTTCTTTCGTATATAGGCAATCTTCAACCGGCCGACCGCACTTCCCGCCAATCCGGCAAAATCAGAATCCAGAATTTCTTCCCATGCCCGGCGCCGGAAATTTTTGACACCCGGCCGCTCTCTCTCCAGTCTCTCGGAAACTGCCTGTTCCGTCACCAGCTGTGCTGCCGTCATAAGTTCCCTTTCCCTGGCACCACTGTAGACTTTTTTTACCAGATACATACCAAAGGTTTCTCTGTCAAAATATTTTGCAAATGCCCCCTGCCGGATCGTGTCGTACAATACCGCGTTCGGCATCTGATGGTAACGCGATAAATCCGGCTTTAAATTCAGCGAGTAATCACCGCTGACTGTCCAAACCAGGTTTCGAATCCGATTTTCCAGCTCCATCTGATTATTTTCTCTTCCGGAATTCTCCAATAACTCTGCCTCGCTTCGCTGATCCATGGGCAGCCTCCTCTAAAACAAATCTTCCGGTTTCCACTCTTCCGGAATCCGCGTTCTCGCCACATCCTCAACAATTTCCTTTTCAAATATATCAAAACACTTATTGACGATTCCCATCCGAACTGCCGAATAAGGAGCAAGTCCTCTGGAAATCGTTCCGATTGCACCAAAAAGTCCTCTTAAATCAAGACTCTTTGTTGTAATCTCTGCACGTGCTGCCTTTTCCTGCAGGTCCAGGTATAAACCGGCAAAAGCGGCTTTACCGACCGGTTTCATCTCCGGATACATCTCATCCATCAAATAATCCAGTGTTTTTTCATCCAGAGGAGGCATATCAATCACAAGGAATCTGGAAACCAAAGCTTCATTTAATTCTCTGGTACCGGCATATCCATAATTCATGGTTCCGATAAAGCGTGCCGCCGGATGAAGACCGATTCTCTCATAACCGGGAACGTCAATAATTCTTCGATAATCCAGTGTAGCGTGAAGCACGCTGACAGCATCATTTTTCGCCATGTTAATTTCATCCAGAACTCCAAAGCCCCCGTTCTCCGCACAGCGGTAAATGCTTCCTTTCCGAAGTGTCACTTCATTATTCCGGAAGGTATCTGTACCGATCAGCTCTGCACTTCCGATATTGACATGAAAAGAAACATTATAAACCGGACGTCCGAATATCCAGGCTAAAGTCTCCGCAAGCACATTTTTTCCCGTCGCCTTTTCGCCCGCAAGCAGAAGATTCTCTCCCTGCAGAATACCTGCGATGCCCATCTCAAGAATTTCCCTTCCGAAAAAGGGAATCAGGGGTTTGCTCCTTCGCGTGCTCTCCGTATCCGATACCGGATATCGTTTCCGAAATTCTTTTATTCCTTCAACCAGCTTTTCATTTATTCCCTGTCTTTCCAGAAAAACAAATTCTTCATTCATTGTGACACTACGTCCTTTCTCATTTGATCTCGATGATGAGTTTTCTGTTATTTTTCATTTATTGTATCAAAGGCGGCACCTGAAATCAATTCACGATTCCGCTTACGGAAGTCCCACATACCTGTTTTTGACTATGCCCTAAAAAAGCGGAGCACTCATTCTGTTCCGCTTCCTTCTACAAAAATTCTTCTCTATTCTCTTCGAATTTCTTCCAATATCTCTTCTGTCGATATTCTGGCATCCTCATCTGCAAGCGAGAATCATTCTCCGATCAGTACCGCCCGCACGGGACTTCCATCCATATCCTTCATTCTCAGCGGAGCTGCCACGAGAAAATAATATCCTGGCTCTATCTCCGACAGATTCAGGTTTTCCACAATCACCATTCCCGTGCCAAGGAGCGTCTGATGAACTTCCTTCTGCGTCTTTTCATTTCCAACCGTCATCTTTTCAACTCCCACAAGAAGCAGTTTTCGCTCTGCAAGATAACGCGCTCCTTCAACCGTAATCTCCGCATCTCCGCGGATCAGAAGCCGTTCACAGGTTTCCGACAGCTCCTCTTCCAGAATTTCCCTTGTAGCTTTCCCCTCAACATCAATAATCTGACATTCTCCAATGGAATGATCCAGAGTAACCTGTTCAATCGATTTTCCATCCCGGACAAAATGTCGGGGTGCATCCATGTGGGTCCCGTTATGACTTCCCATAGATAATCGGGAAAGATTACAGGCATCACCGTTTTCAATTGACAGTATTCTCTCCACCTCAGGAACCGGATCTCCCGGATAAACCGGTGTGGAAAACAACTCTTTCGAAATATCATACAGCTTCATCTTGATTTCATCCTCACCCTGCAGACACGATTTTCCGCAGGCTTTCTTTTTTTTCTGCATATCGTGTAGTAGTATACCTGATTTTACCGGCACTTACAAGTGCAAGCAGTACAGAAAGCAAAAATCCTTTCGAAATAATCCTGTACTCTTTTTTCTCTTTTTGTTATAATAAAGAAAACAGCTTAACTGTCCGACAAAAAGGAGGAAATTACATGTTTACAATTACTGAATCACTCGCAGCAACAGCAAGAGAATTAAGCCGGATTCCGAATTTTACCGTTGTGCTTGATGCCATCAGCATGTTCCCTTCTCTGAACGATCGTGAGATTGCAGATCTTGCAAACCGGATTTTCGCACTGGAAGATCAGCTTTCCATTTCACCGAAAGAAATTCTTACCGTTCTGTACGGGTACGTGGAAAAGGATGAGATGGGTGTACAGAATACTCCATCCGAGCAGGATGACCGTATTCGCTATGTACTTGGCCTTTCTGATGAACAGTTCCGTGATTTTATTCATACCTGTTCGATTCACGATTTTTAAAGCATGAAAAACACACCAAAACTGCTCTGCTTACAGAACGGATTTGGTGTGTTTTTTCTTTCCGGCATCGGATTCCTATTCTTCATTTCCAACATCTATGATAACCACCTCCGAATGCGTTCCGATTCTCATACAGGGACCCCACATCCCGACACCGGAAGTGACTATGCTGTACATATCTCCTTTTTTAAGCATGCCAGCAGAATTTTCCCAGATTAACCTCGTCAAAAGATTTCCCGGGAACATCTGACCATCATGGGTATGGCCGCCAAGCACCAGATCTGCTCCCCGAAGGGATAATTCATCCAATTCTTTTGGCTGATGGTCTAACACCAGAATGGGATATTCTCTGTCCATCCCGCGAAATAATTTCTCAGGCGTACAACGCGATTCTCCTGTCTTTTTGCTCCTGTCAGGATCCTTTCTTCCTGCCAGATAAAAGTTCTGATCCAGAAACACGGATTCATCGGCAAGCATGTGAATTCCTGCTTTTTTCAGAAAACGTTCAAAACGAACATCGGGAATTTTATCTTTCTTCGCCGCAAAAGTGAAACCCGCCAGAATTTTCTCGTCAAGATCATGATTTCCCCAACAAGAATAGGTTCCAAGGCGGCTGTTCAGCCCGGCAAAGATCTGTGCTGTTTCCTCCGGTTCCCGGATAGCATCATACTCATTGTCAAATATGTCTCCCGCTATCACTACCAGATCCGGATGCTCCCGGTTAATCATCCGTACCATCCGCTTCACCTGGTGTTTTCCCACACTGTATCCCAGATGCAGATCAGCTGCAAGTGCAATGCGAAGATGCAGAGGTTTTCCAAGTTTTACCCGATACTTTACCAGCCGAATCTTTTTTCCCTGGATCACCCCATAAATCGTAACACCTGCAATGAAAGCGATCACTCCCAGCCCTACCGCCTGCAGACCTTTTTTCGAGTACAACCATGTCCCATAAAGCAGGCTGTAAGACAATATCTTATGAATCACCACCATCAATAGAGTAAAAATCAAGGAATAAAGATAAACCCCCAGCCAGTAATTGCTGATAATCTTCAGGATTCTATGAAACGGTTCCTTTTTTACCAGAAATCCGGTAAGCAGAGAAAGAGAAAAAAACACATAGAGAGCCAGAATTATCGCAAGTACCACCGGATAAGTAAAAACCTGATGAACTGCTGCCATCCATCGCAGCAGCCAGTATGCAGTAAACACATTCAGTAAAACATAGATTGGTGCAATGACAAGTGCAAGCATAGTTTCCTTTTCCTATAACTTTTTTTCAATAATCTGAAATAATTCCTTCTTTCTCTTTCGTCCCCGCCAGACATTCGCCACCTTATTGTAAAAATAGAAAGAATCCACCAATGCCGTTCCAAACATACCCATTTTACCCCTGGTTGTTCCGGTATAATGGCTGCCGCCGCAGGAAATCTCCGGTCCTGTCTTTACATAGGCAATCAGATCATCCTCACTTCGTATAGAATCCGGAAGTTCTGTGAATGCAGTGCCGATACAGTTCAGTTTATGAGCATCACTGCCCCCGAATCCCGGCTTATGATAAAGCTCGGCAAGCTGTTTTGCTTTTCTATTGCTCTCTTCCTCCTCACAGGCATTATAAATCTCCACAAAATCAAACTGAGGCATCAGTGCACGGATCCGCTCCCGGCATTTTTCTTTTCCCTGGTTTGTCGTAATCATGCTCATAAATTTCTCACCGTAAGGATGCGCCGGTCCAAGAATTCCTCCATAGGCATGAACAATTTTGATTAGGATGGACCCTGGAAGTCCCCGAAGTTCCAGGATCTTCAATTTCACTCCAAAAGGCATAATCACCAAAATATGTCCGCAGTCGCAAGTATCATATTCGACACCTTTCAGCACCACAAAATCCTGATGTGTTTTCCCTTTAATTGCATTTTTCCATTCCCGGTAACCAGCATAAGAATTATGGTCCGAAACCAGCATCCCTCCAAAACCTTTTCTCTTTAAGGTACGAATATACTCCTCGATCATGACCTTTCCATCCATCGATCCTTCTTTTGTATGGCAATGCATGTCAAACTTCATGAAAAGATCCCCCCTTTCCTTTTGGATTATCCGGATACATTTGCTGATATTGTTATCTTACCATAATTATTGTAAATGCAAAAGAGCATCCAGGTGAACTTTTGGTGAATTCTGTCAACGCATCTCATTTGGACAGAATCCGAAATTTTCCCATAGTAAGAACCAGCTGTTCTGTTATAATAACAGTATTCCCGCTCGTTAAGGAAATATATCAAAAAAGGAATCCTGAAAAACCAGTGATTCCTTTTTTTGAATCTTATTTCTGTATCCTGTTTTTGTCAGCCAATCTTTCCTTCATCCATACACTTTGCGAGTTCTTCCGCAAAATAGGTAATGTAAAGCTGTGCGCCGGCACGGTACGCGCCTACTGCCATCTCACACATGATTCGTTCCTCATCAATCCAGCCATTGGCTGCGGCAGCTTTTACCATTGCATACTCACCGCTTACACTGTAAGCGGCAACCGGAATATTCGTGCGCTCTGCCACGCGTGTAATCATATCCTGATAAGCCAGAGACGGCTTCACAATTAACAGATCCGCACCTTCTTCCACGTCCAGAAGTGCTTCCTTTACTCCTTCACGGCTGTTATGGAAATCCATCTGATAGCTCTTTCTGTCTCCAAATGAGGGTGCGCTTCCGGCAGCATCCCGGAAAGGACCATAAAATGACGATGCGTATTTCACAGCATAGGACATAATCGGTATATTCTTGTACCCATTCTCATCCAGCAGTTTTCTGATTGCTCTTGTGTGACCATCCATCATATCGGACGGTGCCACCATATCCGCACCGGCCTGCACCTGAGACAGAGCAGTTTTGGCCAAAAGCTCCAGCGTGGAATCATTTTCCACATCATGACCGCACAGCAGACCGCAATGACCATGGGATGTATACTCGCACATACATACGTCTGTGATATAATACAGCTCCGGAAATCTCTCCTTGGATACACGGAGTGCTTTCTGCACAATCCCGTTGTCATCGTAAGCTCCGGATCCTCTTTCATCCTTTTTATCCGGAATTCCGAAAAGCAGGACACTTCCCACGCCTGCATTCGATAATTCTTCCAGTTTATAGGGAAGACGGTCCAAAGTATACCGGTACTGACCCGGCATAGAAGGAATTTCCTCCTCCAGATTGGTTCCCTCTCTCACAAAAAGCGGGTAAATCAGAGAAGATTTATCCATTCTCGTTTCTCTCACCATCTTGCGCAGCACTGCATTTCCTCTCAGGCGGCGCGGTCTGACTGTCATTTCCATTCTCTATTTCCTCTTTTCCCTTAAAATATTGTTCCAGTTCTATCCTTGTCTCTTTCACCAGCTTATGATTTTCTCCGCCGGCATTGATCCCGATTACAACACCTTCATGGAAAACCACCGAAGGAAAGAAAAAATCACATTTTGTCCGGTCGGAGCAGATATTGACATAAATGCCATGTTCCTTGCAGAGATCATAGATCTCATTGTTGACTTCCGGCTGATTTGTACAGGCAAGCACAAGCTCCTGCCCCAAAAGATCTTCCTTACAAAAAGGGCGTTCTTCCAGTATAATCTTCGCTTTCTTTGCAAGCATCCGAATTTCCTCACACGCTCTTTTTGTTATTACCTGAATCCCATCTGCAAAAGGGAGCAGCGTCTGGATTCTTCTAAGCGCAATGGTACCTCCGCCCACAATCAATATTCTGGTTTCCGTCAAATTTACAAATACCGGAAAATAACCTGCCATGGTTTTCCTCCCTGCTGCATTTTACTACATTTTTTCAGTTTCTTCAAGCGCGGAACCATCATCCGCCTCAAGCGTAAACCAGAACGCCACACCATTATCATAATTACGGCATCCGCAGTGCTGGTTCATCGAATCGGTTATCGCTTTTACGATCGAAAGACCAATTCCGCTGCCTCCGTATTCCCTTGTTCTGGCCTTATCCACCTTAAAGAATTTGATCCAGATTTTGTCCAGATCCTCCTCCGGAATCGGATCTCCGGTATTAAATACTGTGGTAATTACGGTTCCCTGTTCTTTTTTACAGGATATTTCAATCGTCCGTTCTTCATTCAGATGATTCAACGCATTAGTCAGATAATTCGTGATAACCTCTTCCACCTTAAACTCATCTCCCCAGACAGGAATTGGCGTTTCCTGTGAAAAGAGAATCACTGCCTCTTTCTGTTTGATCAGAATTGCAGAAGACTGAAGTACTCCCTGAATCACTGCAGCCAGATCAAATCGTTCCATCGTCACCTGATCTTCTCCAAATTCCAGCTGATTCAGATTCAGAAGTTTTTTCACCATCTCGTTCATCTTGGCAGCCTCATCCACAATGACATCGCAATAAAACTCCCGGCTTTCCGGATCATCACTGATATTGTCCTTCAGCCCTTCCGCATATCCCTGTATCAGGGCAATCGGTGTCTTCAATTCATGCGTCACATTGGACAGAAACTCCCGACGCATCTCGTCAATCTGGATTTTTTCATTGATATCCTTCTGAAGCTGCACATTTGCACTTTTCAGCTCTGCAATGGCCTTTTCCAGCTTTTCGGACATAATGTTAAAGTGATTGCCCAGCTCCCCGATCTCATCTTTTCCTCCACTGGTATACCGGGCATCAAAATCAAGCGCCGCCATTCTCTTGGAAATTCCGGTTAATTCCTGAATCGGCTGTACAATCTTTCTGGCAATCAGCCAAATCACGACCGCACCTGCCAGAATCATCCAGATTCCGGTAATCGTATAAAACTGGCTGGAAATAACAACCGCATCATCAATACTCTCCAACGGACAGCGCGCAAAATAACAGTTGCCATTGTCAAACCACCCGATCAGCTGCAGATAATCTCCGCCTGCGTAGCGATCATGAAACTTCTGTATCTGATAGTTTCTTCCTGATTCAATAATTTCAAGATTCTCCTGTTCATTTCCGCTGATCAGTCCGAAAATCAAAGTCTGAAGGCTCTGCCGGTCTGTAGCATTGGAATAGATATAGCTGCTCAGTTCCGGACCTGTGATAATGACCTTCAGATTATTTGTGGCGCAAAAATGTTCAAAAGTATCCGGGATATCGCTGCCGCTGGTCGGACTGGCCTCATTAAGCAATCGGAAACTATCAGAAAGAACTTCCTCTTTATGCCTGGAATAAAAAGACCCCAGAAAAAAGTAATGAATCAGTCCGATCAGCATAAGGGTTATCGCCATGGTTGCAATAAATGTCAAAGCAATCTTTGTCTTTACAGACGGTTTTCTTTTCTTTTTTTCTCTGACTTTCATTTTTCTGCCTCGAATTTATATCCCATGCCCCAGATTGTCTTAATGTAATCGCCTTTCTCTCCCATTTTACTGCGCAGTTTCTTCACATGTGTGTCGATGGTTCTTGCATCTCCGAAATAATCATAATTCCATACATTGTTCAGGATCTTTTCTCTCGAAAGTGCAATTCCCTGATTTTCCAGAAAATAAGTGAGAAGTTCAAATTCCTTATAGCTAAGCTCCATCTGTTTTCCGTCAATGGTTGCTATATGAGCTGTCTTATCAATGTGAATACCGCCAGCCTCAACGACGTCATCCTCATCTGTTTTTCCGCTTCTGCGCAAAATTGCTTCCACACGGGCCACAAGAATTTTGGGTGAAAACGGTTTGGAAATATATTCGTCAACTCCCAGATCAAATCCCAGAAGTTCATCTCTTTCCTCACTTTTTGCTGTCAGCATAATGATCGGAACTTTCGAGTTTTTACGGACTTCACGGCACACCTGCCATCCATCCATTTTCGGCATCATAACATCCAGAATGATCAGTGCAATATCTTTCTGCTCAAAAAACAGATCCAGTGCCTCCTCACCGTCACCTGCTTCAAGCACTTCATAGCCGCTTTTCGTCAAAAAATCCCTGAGCAGTTTTCGCATACGGCTTTCATCATCTACCACCAATATTTTAATTTTCTCCAACGTAATTGCCTCCTCGCACGATTTGGAAATTAGTTTATCATTTCTTTATGTTCATTCTGTGAAAAATCGGAAAGGTCCGTTTTTCTTTCCCGTTTCTTTATCTCAAACCGGAATACGGCATCATCAGAATACCACATGGGGAAGTTTGTATTCCAAATGTTATTATAAAGATTGAAATACAGATCCTGTTGAAGATCCTCCTCCCCATAGCAAAGCAGCCGCCTTCCAAAAGGAGCCACAAGCGCGGCATCCAGAGAATCAATCTCCACTTCCCGGTTCCGCACACCATCCTGAACTGCGCTGATCAGCGGACTTCCGACAATCTCCTCCGGTTTCACCCAGATTCCCATCTTGTGCAATTCCCATTGTTCCTCAAATCCTTTGATTTTCAGCCAGAATGCCTGCGGCAGACGTGATGCCTTCTTTCCGAACCACTTCAGATCAATCCTGTTTCCTTCGATCTCAAGATAAAAGCAGGGAAGACCGTGTTTTTCTTCGATTTCCGGGACGAAGTTCAGCCGGTACAGCCTTTTTTCTCCTTTGCAGTAAGCTGCCGTAACCTGCGCATCATAAAGGCCGCCCTGATATTCCGGAATTCCATACTTTGTCAGATCCCACAGAGCCCATCCTCTGTTCTCCTCGGTCAAACGAATATATTCCTTCTCATACCGCATATAATCAGAACGATCAAAAAGCTGCCAGCTGATCTCCACCGGAAGATTTTCCGGGCAGGCTGTTGGTTCATAACCGGACAGTTCCGGCATCTTCACCGGATAATCCGATTCTGTCCGAAGTAATTTCTCCGCTGCGCAGACATACTGTCTTTGCTCTTCCCAGGATTTTTCGATCACTTTACGCTCCGCTGCGCATTGTTCCATCTCGCAGCACGTAAAATGCTGCTCATCGCGGAAAAAGGTCTTGACATCCATCCCCCACGTATGCTCCGGAACAAGCAGAAGGGACTCACTCAGATCCGGCAGAGGGTTTTTTGTTTTCTCAATGGAACGAAGCAGTTTTCGATAACGGGATAGTTTCTGCGGATCTGTCGCCGCTCCGTGAATCCAGGTATCCCCGATCTCTTTCTCAAGCACCGGTAAATCGGGAACCGATAACAGTCTCTCTGCTGCATCATTCAGTGTTGCAGCCCGCACCTTCCATCCGGGATACTGTTTTTGCACCCTCTCATATATATCAACAATCTCTTTCGAAGACTGAGGACCGCAGTTATCATTTGTATGAGCAAAGTAAATCACAAAATCATCAAACTCCGCTGCTGCCCCGTAATCTCCCTGATACATCACAATCACTTCGTTCTCTCCATATTTCCATCGAAATACGGGAGGTACCGGCGGTACCGGAGTTGCCGGATTGACTCCAATGTGAAGAAATCGAATTCCCCTCTTCGCCATCAGAGGAACCATACCGATTGTATGACCCGGCACATCAGTCATTTTAGCCCCGATCGTCTTTCTTCCAAACCGTTCGTCCAACTCCGCTGAAAGGTCAAGTCCGTACTGGAAAAGCGCAGGGTTCATAAGCTCTGTATGCGTGGTAAATGGCAGCGCATGCCAGCTGATGATGTGATCGCGAACAGCATTTTCCACGCTTTTATCCTGATCCTGTTTCAAAGCCTGATAAATCAGCCAGGATCCCGTTGTCCACAGAAACGGGGTATCCGTATTCTGCAGTTCTCTTCCCACCTTGATCGCGTTCGGTATAAACTGATTCAGATATTTTGACACAATATTTGCGGAATAATCCGTAAAACCGATATCCAGATGCGTTTTAAAGATTAATAACACTTCTTTTTCTTTCATTACACAACCTCCCATTCCGGAATTTCACTTCATTGCCCCTATTGTAACACACCATATATTTCTTCACAATCCTGTCATTCACAGAAAAAAGCAGCACACAAACCCGTTCGGTCATTGGGATTTTCGAAAAATAGGTATTGACGAATTTAAAAGTTCATGCTATAATTCAATCTGTTGTCGAGAGACACATGCGGAAGTGCTGGAATTGGCAGACAGGCCAGACTAAGGATCTGGTGGTCATTGCGATCGTGTGGGTTCAAGTCCCATCTTCCGCAGGAAGCAAAAAGGGTTAAGCCGAAAGGCTTAGCCTTTTTTAAATTTTGTTGACAAAAGCATCTTCAATAGAGTATACTATTGTGACAGCAGGGAAGACTGCAACTGAAGAATCGCTAAAACCTGCAAACGTCTGTAAAAACCAGAACGGGCTTGTACTGGTTTCGACGGGGGTTTTGAAGTTTGGGAAGCCATTCGTGGACTCCGGGACCACGTCATCAACCTGGAACCTAAAATTAAACGCAGACGATAATTACGAGTTAGCGTACGCTGCCTAAGTGCGGCGTTGTCAGCTGATGGGTTTCCCGCGGCTCATCTCCTGGCATCAAATGAATGCGGGGCACTTCGTCTCTTAAGCTTTGCGGAGATGAAAGATTTTATGAAGCTACCGAAACGGTAAGCCTGTCATCCGGCGTACCGTCCGGGGAATCTGTAAAAGAATGACTGTAATGGGAGATGCCTGAATGAATAGGCTTTCGGACAGGGGTTCGATTCCCCTCAGGTCCACTATAGTTGGAAGAAAAAAGTGATGGATATTCACGTGTTTGCGTGTTCCATCACTTTTTTCATTTGAACTGCCCGACAAGGGAGCCAGACGCAGCTTTTTTGTTCATC
>JAQYOA010000243.1 GCA_028727605.1 Lachnospiraceae bacterium | reverse complement strand
ATCCTTTCACTGCCTGACGATCCAGCTTCAGATCAAAATCCAGAAGTCCGTAAAACCCGCCGTTTTCCGAATCTTTCATCTTCCGCCAGAATGGGATGATCGTTGTCTGCAAATGCTCTTTCACTTCTCTCGCAAACATCTTTTTTCCTCCATTTTCTTTGTTATCTTCGGCCAATTTCCTTATCTTCTTCTGTCAGTACGCTGTGCTCTTTGATATAAGACACAACTTCATCTGCTGTCGTGAAGGCCAGTCCCACATAAGTGTCCGCACAGCCATAGTAAATGGCGATTCTGCCGCTCTTTGCGTCATGAATGGTTGCGCAGGGGAAAGTAACGTTCGGCACAAATCCCCTCTCTTCATACCACTCTTCCGGAGTCAGAAGATACGTCTCACAGCGGTATTTCACGATGGACGGCTGATCAAGATCGAGAATGGCTCCTCCGATACTGTACACCAGTCCGTTGCAGGTTCCGGTAACACCGTGATAGAACAAAAGCCATCCCTCAGACGTTTCAATCGGAGCGGCTCCTCCGCCGATTTTCACTGCCTGCCACCATTCTTTTCCTTTTCCCATGACATGGCGGTGGTTGCCCCAGTAGTGCATATCCGGGCTCTCTGAAAGAAAGATATCTCCAAAAGGTGTATGTCCGCTGTCACTTGGTCTGGACAACATCAGATATTTTCCGTTTACTTTTCTCGGGAACAGCACAGCATTCCGATTGAACGGAAGGAATGGATTTTCAATTCTGGTAAAGGTCTGAAAATCCTTTGTCGCGGCAACGCCGATGGCCGCTCCGTAAAAATCCTGACACCATATAATATAATACATATCCTCTACTTTCACAAGTCTCGGATCATATGCATACTTCGGCATAAATTCCCTGCCGTCCTCATCCACAAACCGGATCTTATTTTTGTCAAATTCCCAGTGAATCCCATCTTTGCTTCTGCCAAGATAGATAAACGGAACACCGTTTGTCTGCTCACCGCGAAATACACCGATAAATTCTCCTTCATAAGGCATTACCGCACTGTTAAATATGCGGGATACTCCTTCTACCGGATTGCGTCCGATAATCGGGTTTTCCCGATATCTCCAGACCGGAAGAACGGAGGCATCATTCTTTGGCCGATCCTGCCATGGCATATTGGGCACTTCGGTGCTAATGATTTTTACCTGACTCATAAATCTGTTCCTCCACACGATTTGATTTCTATATATTTATTTAATCTTCATTTGATTTAAATGAAGTATATAATTTTAAAGTTAATAAGTCAACATTTTTTCGTTGTTTTTACGTTAATTGCAGCATTTTCAGCGTTTTATCAAATTTCTTGTTTTCTTTTTTGGCTATTTTCACAGTCTGTTTTTCATTTCAGATATAAGCTCTATCTATTATTACTTTATATTAATAACTTTTTAAAGTTTATCCACAATCTCCTAAAGGCGCAAAAAAGAGAGGTACAATCAATCTCTTTGATTACGCCTCTCTTTTTTATTTCTGTTTTTCTTTTTATTTTCTGCTTTTTACTGTCTTTTTCCGGATGATTTTTCCCGTTACCGTCTGTATTCCGCTGACGTACTCCGTTTTTCTGATTTTTCCGATCAACGACTCCACACAGAGACTCGCCATACGGCTGATATTGACTTCGTAGGAAGTGATCCGATTCTCCTCCAGGGCAACCGGAAGATAATTATCAAATCCCACAACAGAAACATCCTCCGGAACATGGTAACCGGCCTTTTCAAAGTTGTCGATTAAAATCCGTGCCGTATAATCGCAGTTGCATACATACGCGTCCAGTTCTCCCGGCGAAGACAAAATCCGGTCAAATACCTTTCCGTTTTCTTCCCGGTCCGGTATCTCCCATTCTTCCTGAAACGAAATTCCGTTTTCCCGCAGGGAACGCCGATAGCCCCAGTATCGGTCCGCGATACTGCTGGTGGTATCCACGCTTCCCACAAATCCGATTTTTCTGTGACCTTCCCGAATGAGATAATTTGTCATCTGATAGGTTCCGTAATATCCGTCTGAGATGACCGTATCAATTTCCGCCTCCGGTATATAAGTATCAAGAAACATGACCGGAAGATTCGTCTGCTGCACCATCAGACCGATATACTGTTTGCTCAGCTGTCCAAGAAAAATCAGACCGTCTACCTTTCCATCCAGCGTCACTTTCGGCAGTTTCCCTGCCGCTTCATCCTGTCTCGAAAGTATCTCCAGAATTCCGTAATAGTTCTTATCATACAAAGCCCTGACTACATTTTCATAAAGCCGTCCATAAAAAGACAGTAAATCACCGTAATAATTTTCCGGTATAATCACACCAACATTTCCTGTACCTCCGCCGGCCGTTCTGGCTGCCTGGCTGGATACATAGCCCATTTCCTGTGCTACGCTCTTTATTTTGTTTCTCAAATCTTCACTGACTCCCGATTTTCCGGATAATGCTCTGGAAACGGCAACAGTACTCACGCCAACTTTTGCCGCTATATCTGCCAGCGTTACGTCTTTCGCCATTTGAACTCCTCCAATTTGCATACTTTTCTTACTATTCATGAAATGAACCGAATAGTTACAATATA
Organism: Lachnospiraceae bacterium; assembly: GCA_028727605.1. Taxonomy (GTDB): domain Bacteria; phylum Bacillota; class Clostridia; order Lachnospirales; family Lachnospiraceae; genus Fusicatenibacter. The sequence goes on along the minus strand of JAQYOA010000243.1, from coordinate 610 downwards.
TCGAAATCAGAATTGCTTGTCAAGGTGTTCCACGCTGACCGAATTCTCTTTCTCTTTTCGTATGCCTTTCATTCAAACGGCATAGGCGTTCTGCCTGTTATCTGCGCACAAAATGATACAGTCTGCTCTGAAAATCTCCTCTTACATCTCTTACAGGGAAACCGCAGTTCAAAAGCTCTTCTCCCCGATAGATTTCCTCTGTGCCTTCCAGCTGATATTCTGCGTCGGGCAGCAGTCCTTTCAGATAAATAAGTTTGCTCTTCTCATTTGCCCGTCCCAGAACCTGAACGTAAGTTACCAATGCTTCCGATCCGTCTTTGGCAGTTACCATCCAGCAGTCATAGGGCTTTTGATCGTTCCAGGATAAAATGCGGTAATAATCTCCCCTGTGCATCAGTTCCTGATATTTGTGATACATCGCTACCTGTTCCGGGATCTGCGCCCTGTCCTCGGAAGATATTTTTGTGATATCCAGTTCATAACCAAAAGTACCCGCAAGGGCTACCTGTCCTCTGGTGGCAAACGGGGTCGTTCTTCCCACCGTATGATTCGGGCAGTCACTGACATGAGCACCCATCGTCGAGATCGGATAAATCATGGCTGTTCCTTC
>JAQYOA010000242.1 GCA_028727605.1 Lachnospiraceae bacterium | reverse complement strand
TTGGCGCTTCCGTCTTTTCCTCCCCGGACATCCCGTCCGACACACTGACCTCTATTCCGCGGTTTTTCTCAAAGCTTTTGCAGGCAAAAAGCATCAGAAACAGGAATACGCCTACAGACACATATTTTTTACAGGCATTCATGGCACCGGAGGATCCTTCTATGCTTTTTCTATGTATATGATCCCGGCAGCATTCTCATTACTTAAAAATTTTCCATTTGATAAAAGGAAGAGAAGCGGTGTGCAGCACCCTGACTTCTCTTCCTTTTCATTCATCCCATCCCAAAGCACTCTTAGGAGGATGACGTTAATTTCAGTATGTAAGTAGCGGAATCCGGATCCTGATACACCACTTCCCCAAAAGACTGCAAAAGTGTTTCATTCAGGTCTTCCCCATATTTTTCGTGTTCCTTGCTTCCGACAAAAATGTAAGAAACCTGATATTTATCCAAAAGTTCCAAAACTTCAGCCTCAATCCGGGAAGTGTAAATCGTCTGCACCTCCATAGAACGCTCATTGAGATCACCCGGATCCCCACGCCACAGCCATTCATGAACATACCAGCCAAGCACAGTCGGAAGTCCGGTCATTGCTGATACACGCTCATAATCACTGTAGCTGTCCCCGTTTGCCTCAAGGACAACCGTCTGACCCTCCACATTGGAGCGAAGCCAGCGGATTGCACCGGCATCTTCCGGAAAAACATTTTCCAGATAAGCAGTAGCATCCAGTCCACGGTATTCCTCCGGATCCAGGACATTGCCAAACCAGGCCTGCACTGATACCGGGAAATAACCAAACGTCCATAAAAGCAAAACCAATCCCAACGCGCCGACTGCCTTCAGAACTTTCTCCTTTTTCCACAGAAGAAATCTCATAAGAACATACCCCATGGAAATGCCAAAAAGGATATATGCCTGATAGGTGAGTTTAAACATGGTATTTGATCGGGCATAAGACTGTTCGTAAATATCTCTCACATAGACAAGTTCCGGAATCAATACAAGACCAATTGCACAGATACCGAAAATGCATACCGTCAGATCACTTACCGCCGTATCTCGCCAGAATTCTCCAAACCGTCTTTTTTTTGGCTGATCCTCTTCCGGCGAATTGTCATCTGTCCGGATCTTTTCTCCAAGAAGAAGCTCCACTGCCTGCTGCTCCACTTCTTCCTGGGTCTTTCCCTGTGCCTGAATTTTTCCGCGCTTTTCTTCCATCATCGGGATAGACCAAGAGCGTTTCCATCCAAGATACACTGCGGCAAAAAAGATCACCACCAACGTAACCGGCAGTCCCCAGAGAATGGCCAGCTGATAGATCAGTGAATGATGCTTCGCCAGAGCCACACCGGATACCATCGTTTGAAAGTTCATCGTAAACGGAAGTGCCGTGACTGTACCAATTGCAAAGACTTCCACTGCCTGTATGACAACAGTTCCTATCGTTTCCTTCCCTTTGCTGTGATACCGATATAGCGCTGCATAAAGGGAAAAAGCCAAAACCACAACAAAATAAATCACAAAATCCCAGTAATTTGTCCAGTGAAACAGACCGATAAAGAATCCTGCGGCCAGAATGTGCGGCCTTAACAATACTTCTTTTACGGACCATCGGTTCTCCACAGAAGGATCCCTGCAAACTTCACGCACAAAAGAATACAGAAGACCTATGACAAAAAGAACAAACATAATGTTTACTACATGGGCATGCAAATCACCAAGCACAAACGAATAGGACGGAAATTCATGAATTGTCCTGTCATTTTCCACTACCGGATCGTATCCGATATACCGGGTTGAGTCCGGAAACCAATATCCGCTTCCATCATCCAGCCCAAGCCATGGACGGATACATCCGTATATCACATAGTGAAAGTTTCCGGCCAGAGAGACCGCTCCTCCGGAAAGAAGTCCGCCAAGAATCGGTGCCAGTGTTCTTTCTTTTCCGCCTTCCTTTCGAATTCGGACCATCGTGCGGGCCCGCAGCAAATGATATGTGATCGAAAACGGCAGCACAAATGCAAATGCTGCTGTCAATGTTCTCATCAGATGATACGTATGCCGCACTTCTGTAAATGATAGTTTTGTGAGAAATACCGCATAGTATTGCCCACCGTAATAATAATTGATGCCGCTTCCGCTGTACCAGATATCCTCGGCAGGAAGGGTTTCGCTTCGCATGAGCGCCTCCATGAACCCATAGTCCATGAACTTTTCCGTTCCGTGGGCCTCCGGATGAAATCCGGCCAGGTAGGTCCAGATCAGGAAGAACAGCAGAAACAGCAGTTCCTCCAGAAAAATCAAATCCACATCCGGAGAATGAATTCGTATTTTCCACAAACCCAAAACCCAGCACAGAAGAATAAGAACCGCCGTTGTCACGATACAGGCCACTGCCGTAAAACGCATCAAGCCCGCACTTGTCAGTGCAAATACAGCAAATCCGGAAACTGCAATGCCAAATACTTTTGAAAAAAGCCATCCACGATCACGGAATGAGGAAAACAAAACCGCTGTCACAGGGAAAAACCCGATTCCAAGAATCATCGTCATCAGCCACCATTTGAGAAACGGCACATTATCCGATCCCAGCAGCGGAATTGTTGCCAGTACCAGCGCAATCATCAGGACGCCGGAGACCGTAGATCTTTTACTCATATTAGTTATCTTCCTCTGTCATTGTATAAACATGACGTTTTCTTGCCATTTCATCACTTGCAAGATATTCATCATAAGTGGTAATTTTATCAATCAGCATGCCGTTTGGCAGAATTTCCATGATACGGTTTGCCGTAGTCTGCACAAACTGGTGATCATGACATGTAAACAGAAGCACTCCCGGGAATTTGATCAGGCCATTATTCAGTGCCGTGATTGACTCCATATCCAGATGGTTGGTAGGCTCATCCAACAGAAGAATGTTCGCACCGGAAATCATCAGTTTCGATAACAGACAGCGCACCTTCTCACCTCCGGAAAGAACTCTGACACGTTTCACTCCGTCTTCTCCTGCAAACAGCATTCTTCCAAGGAATCCCCGCACATACGTTACATCCTTGATTTCCGAATACTGTGTCAGCCAGTCAGCAATCGTCAGATCACTGTCAAACTCTGCTGTATTATCTTTCGGGAAATAGGCCTGTGTGGTTGTGACACCCCATTTGTAGTAGCCGGAATCCGCTTCTTCCTCTCCTGTCAAAATCTTAAAGAGCATCGTAACCGCCTGCTCATTGCTGCCCACAAACGCTACCTTATCCTCTCTGCCCAGCGTAAAGGTCAGATTGTCCAGAATCTTGACTCCGTCAACCGTCTTGGTCAGTCCCTCCACCTGAAGAACCTCGTTTCCGATCTCACGGTTGGGACGGAAATCGATGTATGGATATTTTCTGCTGGAAGGCTTAATCTCATCCAGCTGAATTTTTTCCAGTGCTCTCTTTCTGGAAGTCGCCTGCTTACTCTTCGATGCATTGGCACTGAACCTTGAAATGAACTCCTGCAGTTCCTTAATTTTCTCTTCCTTTTTCTTGTTTGCTTCCTTCATCTGTTTCACCAGCAGCTGACTGGACTCAAACCAGAAATCATAGTTTCCTGCATAAAGCTGAATCTTTCCATAATCAATATCCGCGATCTGTGTGCAGACTTTATTCAGGAAATAACGGTCGTGGGAAACCAC
>JAQYOA010000241.1 GCA_028727605.1 Lachnospiraceae bacterium | reverse complement strand
GTATTTTTGTAAACTTCAAAAATGTACAGAGAACGTCGAGAAAGAAAATTCCGTTTGGCATTGGCCAGATTGGAAAATCATTCCGAAATGAAATTACACCTGGTAACTTTACTTTCCGTACCCGTGAGTTTGAGCAGATGGAACTGGAGTTCTTCTGTGAACCGGGCACAGATCTGGACTGGTTTGCATACTGGAAACAGTTCTGTCTGGACTGGCTGCATAATCTGGGCCTGAAAGACGAGGAAGTGCGTTACCGCGATCATTCTCCCGAGGAGCTTTGCTTCTACAGTAAGGCAACGACGGATGTGGAGTTTTTGTTCCCGTTTGGATGGGGTGAGCTCTGGGGTATCGCAGACCGTACGGATTACGATCTGACACAGCATCAGAATATTTCCGGTCAGGATCTGACCTATTTTGATGATACAAAGAATGAGAAATATGTTCCGTACGTAATTGAGCCATCTCTTGGTGCAGACCGTATGGTACTGGCATTCCTGTGCAGTGCTTACGATGAGGAAGTTCTTGATGCAGAGAAGAATGATGTGCGTACAGTGATGCATTTCCATCCGGCTCTGGCTCCGGTAAAGATCGGTGTTCTTCCTCTTTCCAAAAAACTGAATGAGGGTGCTGAAAAGGTATTTGCACAGCTGTCCAAAAAATATAACTGCGAATTTGATGATCGCGGAAATATCGGAAAACGCTATCGCCGTCAGGATGAGATCGGTACACCGTTCTGTATCACATATGACTTTGATTCCGAAACAGACGGTGCAGTGACCGTTCGTGATCGTGATACCATGGAGCAGGTAAGAATTAAAATTGATGAGCTGGATGCATATTTTGCAGACAAGTTTACATTTTAAAAAATGTTAAAAACAGGCCGTACACATGCAGTAGTTGAAGAACTGCATGTGTACGGCCTGTTTTATGCCATCATATGAGAAAATCTGATTTTTCTTACTTCAGGATAGTACCGGTTTTTTCCTGATATCCGGCCATTGCCTTGTCAATGGAGGTGATAATGGCTCTTCGGCCGTTTCCTTTGGAAAGGAAAGAGACGGCTGCTTCAATCTTTGGAAGCATGGAATTTGGTTCGAACTGTCCCTGGGCCATGTAGTCTTTTGCTTCTTCCACACTGATCTGACCAAGTGGAGTTTCCTTGTCGGTTTTATATCCGATGGATACATGTTCCACGCTTGTGAGAATGAGAAGATCATCTGCGTCAAGCTCCTCCGCCATCAGTCCGCTGGCGAGATCCTTTTCGATAACTGCAGAAGCACCCTTTAATTCTTCGTTCTGAACAAGTACCGGGATACCGCCGCCGCCGCAGGCAATTACAACCTGGCCTGCCTGAATCAGTGCACGGATAGCATCAATCTCGACAATGGCCTGAGGTTTCGGGGAGGCAACGATTCTGCGGTATCCGTTTGGAGTCTCTACGACATAATTTCCTTTTTCCTCTTCCAGCTCTGCTTCTTCCCTGGACAGGTATCGTCCGATTACCTTGACCGGATTGTGGAAGGCGTCATCGTATGGATCAACCTCCACCTGAGTCAGAATGGTGGAAACTGTTTTGTAAATACCGCGCCGCAGGAGTTCTGCACGAATGGCATTCTGCAGGTCATAGCCGATATAGCCCTGACTCATTGCGGAACAAACAGACATAGGTGCGGCACTGTAGTCCTGATGTACTTTTCCAAATTCATTCATTGCTGTGTGGATCATGCCTACCTGTGGGGCATTGCTGTGAGTAATTGCAACATCTGCGCCGGAAGCAATCAGGTCAGCGATCACTTTCGCGGAACGCTTTACTGCCGCTTTCTGTTCCGGGAGCGTAGTTCCGAGAGCTCTGTGGCCGAGAGCAACAACAATCTTTTTCTTCTTCATGGGGTATACCTCTCTTTATTTCTAAAATTCCCGGCAGTTCCACCGGCTCCGGGTATCCGTTGTTTCTGAAAGTTCGGGAAAAAGATCCCAAAAAAAGTATATGATTGCAGATCAGAAGGACAGACGGTGCAAACCGGTATCCGAAAACAAAGGAACTGATCTGTAATCATGGTATTATTATAAGATTAAAGAAGACAAAAATCAAGTAAATAACGATCATTGAAATGTTTTTCTGACTATGGTATTCTATAATGGTATAAGTATCGATCCGCAAAAGAAAAACGCGGACAGAGAGCCTTAAAAAGGAGGTTTTCCCATGAAAAATTTACATATACTATTGAAAGATCTGGACTATACATGTCTTCAGGGAAGTACGGACCGGGAGATCACAAGTCTGGTTTATGATTCAAGAAAGGTGGAAAAGGGATCTGCATTCGTTTGTATTCGGGGAGCAGTGACAGATGGACATACCTTTGCCCCGGATGTGGCAGAAAAAGGGGCAGAGGTTCTGTTTGTTGAGCAGCCGGTGGAAGTGCCGGAGCATGTGACGGTAATCCAGGTAAAAGATACCCGTTATGCCTTGGCTTTGCTTTCCTGCGCATGGTTTGATCATCCGGCGAGACATCTGAAAACCATCGGTGTTACAGGAACAAAAGGAAAAACGACGACAACCTATATGGTGCGTTCAATTCTGGAGAGTGCCGGATACCGCGTGGGACTGATCGGAACCATAGAGACTGTGATCGGAGAGGAACAGATTCCTTCTGAAAATACGACTCCGGAATCTTATGTGGTTCAGGAAAGTTTTGCAAAGATGGTAAAAGCGGGATGCGACTGTGTTGTGATGGAGGTTTCCTCCCAGGCTCTGATGATGCATCGCTGTGCAGGTTTTGTCTTTGATTACGGGATTTTCACGAATATTGGCCTGGATCATATCGGACCAAATGAGCATTCCAGCTTTGAACAGTATCTGGAATGCAAGAAAATACTGCTTTCACAGTGCAGAATTGGCATTGTAAATCGTGACGATGAGCATTTTGAGCGTATTGTAGAAGGTCACACCTGCCGTCTGGAAACCTATGGATTTTCTTCGGAGGCTGATCTGCGTGCGGAAGATCCAAAGCTGGTGTCCCATCCCGGATACCTGGGAATCGCTTATCGGGTGAGCGGTCTTATGGATTTTCCGGTGGAGATTGACATTCCAGGAAAATTCAGTATCTATAATTCTCTGACAGCAATTTCCATCTGCCGTCATTTTGAGGTTCCGGTGGAGAATATCCAGAAGGCACTGAAGGTGGCGAAGGTGAAGGGTCGTGTAGAGATGGTAAAGGTATCAGACGAATTTACGCTCATGATCGATTACGCGCATAATGCCATGAGCCTTGAGAGTCTGCTTGGTACATTAAGAGAGTATCACCCGCATCGGATTGTCTGTGTCTTTGGATGCGGCGGAAACCGTTCCAGAACCAGAAGGTTTGAGATGGGAGAGGTTTCCGGACGCATGGCTGATCTTACGATCATTACTTCTGATAATCCGCGAAATGAAGAGCCGCAGGCAATTATTGATGATATCAAAACCGGCATCGGAAAAACAGATGGGAAATACGTGGAGATTATCGACCGTAAAGAGGCAATCCGCTATGCAATCACTCACGGGGAGCCGGGAGATATCGTTGTACTGGCGGGCAAGGGGCATGAAGATTATCAGATTATCAAAGGGAAAAAGTATCCTATGGATGAACGCGTGCTGATTCGTGAAATTCTGGATGAATTAAAGGAGGAAGCATGAGCAGCATCTATGCTGATGTGATTGTAGATATTACTCATGAAAAACTGGACCGCTCTTTCCAGTACCGGATTCCGTCTGAATTGGCGGGGAAAATTGTTCCGGGCAGTCAGGTGAAGATTCCGTTTGGAAATGGCAACCGTTCTGTCACCGGTTATGTATTGTCTGTGGGAAATCAGGCAAAGTATGATGAAAGCAGGATGAAGACCATTCTGGGACTCTCGCCGGACGGAGCAGCCGTGGAGGCACATTTGATTGCTTTGGCGGACTGGATGCGTCATACGTATGGATCAACCATGATTCAGGCACTTCGCACAGTACTTCCGGTGAAAACAAAAGCGAAAGGCAAAAGAATAAGAGAAATAGAACTGCTTGTGACAGAAGAGACTGCACAGGAACTTTTCAATGAATATGAAAGAAAGAAATATAAGGCAAAAGCGCGGCTGCTTGCCGAATTGCTGAAAAAACAGGTGATCGACTATCATGATGCGGTTTCTGTTCTCGGCATATCTGCCAATACACTCCGCAGCATGGAAGAGCAGAAGATTATCCGCGTTTGCCGGAAAAATATCTGGAGAAATCCTGTGGAGCTTCCGGAAACAGAGGCGGCATCCTGCAGTCTGAGCAGGGAACAGCAGCTTGTGATCGAAGGAGTGAAAGAAGAGTGGCGCCAAAAAGGGCGCCCCTGTCTGATCAGCGGAGTTACAGGAAGCGGGAAGACTCAGGTTTACATGGAACTGATTGCGGAGACGATTGCAAAGGGGCGTCAGGCAATTGTTCTGATTCCGGAAATTGCTCTGACTTACCAGAATGTGGCACGTTTCTGCGCCAGATTTCGTGAAAAGGTTACGATGGTAAATTCACGTATGACCCGTGAGGAACGTGCGGATCAGATGGAGCGGGCGCGATTGGGGGAAGTACAGATTATGATCGGCCCCCGTTCGGCACTGTTTACCCCATTTCCGGATCTTGGTCTGATTATTATCGACGAAGAACATGAAACTTCATATAAAAGTGAAACGACACCCCGTTATCATGCGAGAGAGACTGCAGTTTACAGAGCGCGTCTGGAAGGAGCCCGTGTGGTAATGGGATCGGCTACACCGTCGGTGGATGCGTTCTATCTGTGTGAAAAAGGGGAATATGCGCTGTTCCGGATGCAGACACGCTACGGAAAGGCTATGATGCCGAAAGTATGGATTGCGGACATGAGGGAAGAATTAAAGCAGGGAAACCGATCCATTCTCAGCAGAAAGCTGCAGCAGGAGATGGAAGAACATCTTTCCAGGGGAGAACAGGTGATTCTGTTTCTCAATCGGCGCGGATATGCCGGTTATGTTTCCTGCCGTTCCTGTGGTTATGTCATGAAATGTCCGCACTGTGATGTCTCCCTGACAGCCCATAATAATGGTAAACTGATCTGCCATTACTGCGGATATGAACGGGAACAGACAACGCACTGTCCGTCCTGCGGTTCTCCCTACATTGGCGGATTTCGCGCGGGAACGCAGCAGATTGAGCAGATCATAAAGAAAACATTTCCGGGGAAACGGATTCTCCGCATGGACGGCGATACGACCAAAAGAAAGGACAGCTATGATGAAATTCTTGGTTCCTTTGCAAAAGGGGAGGCGGATATTCTGATTGGCACTCAGATGATCGTAAAAGGGCATGATTTTCCAAATGTCACACTTGTGGGAGTGCTTCTGGCGGATTTGTCCCTGAACGCGGATCATTACCGTGCAGGAGAGCGTACATTTCAGCTTCTGACTCAGGCGGTTGGACGCGCCGGACGGGGAGCAAAAGAAGGTATGGCGGTAATTCAGACGTATCATCCGGAACATTACAGCATCGTATCGGCCGTCAGTCAGGACTACGATGCGTTTTATCGGGAAGAGATCGAATACCGGAGACTTCTGGGCTATCCGCCGGCGTCCAATTTGATGGCGATTCATGGAGCCTGTGAAGAGGAAGAACATCTTCGGGAAGCCATGGAGTATGTGAAACGTTTCCTGATTCGCATCAATCATTCAGATGAGGTGCAGATGATTGGACCGGCAAAAGAATCTGTGGCCAAAATCAGTGATCTGTATCGAATGGTACTGTATGTGAAGGCAGCCGACCAGGAGCTTCTTCTGCGTCAGAGAGAAAAACTGGAACAATATATTGAGATTAACAAAGGATTTCAGTCTGTTTATATACAATTTGATTTTAATGCATAAAGGAGAGAAAAAATTATGGCAATCAGAACAATCAGAACGGTGGGAGACCGTGTACTTACGAAAACATGCAGACCGGTGGAAGAGGTCAACGGAAAAATCAATCAGTTGATTGACGATATGTTTGAAACTATGTATGATGCCAACGGAGTGGGACTCGCTGCTCCGCAGGTTGGAATTTTAAAAAGAATCGTAGTGATTGATGTAGACGGAAATCCGTATCTTTTGATCAATCCTGAAATTCTCGAAACGAGCGGTGAACAGACAGGAAGCGAAGGATGTTTAAGCCTTCCCGGAAAATCAGGGATAGTGACCCGTCCGAACTATGTAAAAGTGAGAGCCTTTGACCGGGAGATGAAGCCTTTTGAATTAGAAGGTACGGAATTGCTGGCACGCTGCATCTGCCATGAATGTGACCATCTGGATGGCCATATGTATATGGAAAAGGTGGAAGGCGAACTTATGGACAGCACGTATGATGACGAAGAGTAGGAGAGGATAAGTTTGAAACAAATAAATCGAGAACACCCCAAAAATAAAGGGCATAGCAAACAAACCACCTAAAAAGCTGGTTTTGAAAACGGAATATAGACGCAACACCTAATCAGATAACAGGAACAACATCATCCTTGATGGTGTA
>JAQYOA010000240.1 GCA_028727605.1 Lachnospiraceae bacterium | reverse complement strand
GAAGATCGTGAATTTTTGGCTGCTGCGTTAAAGAATCTAGAACTGCTCGATTCCTGTACAAAAGGGAAAACACTGATTGGCGGGACTGACTATGAGAGAGCAGTACATCAGAATTTTATCCATCATACATTTACACACAGTAAAGTGCTTGCAGGGATGATCGATTACAGACTATGGGAAAATATCCCGGAAATCAGAACAGAGTGTGAAGAGAAAACGGAGGAAACAAGTTATTTTCCGGAACTGGCTACCTGGATTGTGAAAAAAGGGAAAATGAGAGAAACTGTCACAGCGTATGACTGGGAATATCTTCCGGGGGGACATGTCAGCGGGGGAACTCTATCTATGCTGCATCACAGAGATGCAGGAACAATTATGACAGCTTCTGTGGGAAGCTATACCAGAATAGAAGCTGCCAATATGCAGGAACCAAAAGGGGTTATTCAGGAAAATCTGGCATTGCGAATCGAAAAAGAACTGGACGGAATCTGTTACAGCAGCATCTATGATACACAGGCGAAAGTTATTGCTTCCGATGAAATTGTTGTGTCAGGAAACTGTAAGGATATGGAACACAGAACGCTTCCCGGTGGGAATTCTTCTTATGAGATGAAATATCATCTGGAAGAAGAGGGAATCCGGATTGAAGCTGATTTTACAGAAGGGAAGCTTATTTGTCCGATTATCAGCAGGCCGGAAGAAAAAATACAGCAGGAAGAGGGAAAACTTGTAATCCATAAAAAGGACTGTGATTTGGAGATTATATCAAATGCAAACATGAATCTGCCCTATGGAGAAAAGCGGATTTTCCACCTTTCTCCAGGTCTCTGTGCGCTTCGGATTGATGTCCTTCCACAGGCGGAAAAGATCCGGATGCAGATTGTAGTTCGTCCTTGTTAAGTAAACTGCGGCAAGTTGGATACGAGAAGAGCCAAACGATAGAAAAGGAGACCATCTATGGAAAAAGCAAAAATTCAAATACAGGACATCCTGAAAGAGGGAGTCGATTTATCCGATGTTATGAAAAATCTCCGGAAAAGAGAGAAGGCCTTTCAAGGGGAGATTTCATTTCAGGAACAGGGAAAATTGATCAGGGAGATGTTTCCTCAAATTTACGAGAACAGAATTGCGGAGGCAAAGGAGAACAAAAATGGTTATGCACTGCTTCCGGGTTCTCCCAAACCACACTACATAGGAAATCCGGTCAAGTGGCGTGAGAATATTTATGGAGATGAAGAATATACTTATCAGCTGAATCGGATGGTTCACTGGAGGACAATGGCGGAGGCATATTCCTTTACCGGTGATATTGAATATGCAAAGAAAGTCATGGAGGAATTTTACAGTTGGATTGAGGAATGTCCGGCGCAGGATCTGTATGATGAAGAGGGAAATATTCTGGTCGATCATTTTGACGGTGCAAAGTGCAATCAGGGAATCTGGCGGTCTCTGGAGATTGGAATCCGGATGTATCGCACCTGGCCGTATGTGATTCATCATCTTCTGGACAGCGGTTTGATCGATGAGAAATTTTTGGAAACCTATCTGCTCAGTGCATATCGTCATGGGGAAATCTTATTCAAGGCGGCGCCGATCCTCTGGCCGAAGGCAGATCATAATCATTATCTGATGGAGAATAACGGACTTCTTTATCTGTCCTGTATGTTTCCGGAATTGAAGGATGCGGAAACATGGAAAAATCATGCACTTCATGAAATGGAACGAAGTATGCTCGCACAGATCACAGAGGAAGGCGGTCAGATTGAAGGATGTGCCTCCTATCACAATGGATGCATGTATTGGTTTGCATTACCGCTTCTGCTGGAGAAAAAATACAATTTTAAGGTATCAGATGCCTATCAGGAAAGATTTATAAAAATGGCTGAATTTTCAATGCACGCAACGAGACCTACCGGAGAAAACTGTGCCTGGGGAGACAGTCATACCATAAAAGAAACGGCGTGCATGGGGGCAATCTGCCACTATATGGTGACAGGAGATGCTGCTTTTATTCAGAATGTCCTCAACTTTTATTCGCGGGAACAGTTTATAAAGGAAATTGCGAAATTTATCTGGGAGATACCGGATCTAAATGATTTTCGGAGAGTGCTTTCGGAAGCGGAAGCAGGAAATACCGTTCCGGCCCTGCCGACCCTGTCCTGGCAGAAGGGATTAAAACAGGTCTATCTGAGATCAGACTGGAGCAGGAACGGTTCATATGTCATGTTTGCATGCCGGACCCCGGTTCAGAATCTGCATGCACATATTGATCCGAATGGATTGGAATTTACGGCCCTGGGACGGACCCTGTTGGGAGATCCGGGAATTTACCATTATAAAAATGATGAAGCCAGAATGCTTACAAAATCAGCGCACTGGCACAATTGCCTGACTCTGAATCATGAAAATCCGTGGAAGTACATTGCATCCTGGGAATACGGAGAGCAACAGATGGGATCTGTGCTGAATGCAAAAGAGGAAGAGGGTTACAGTTATGCGATCGGTGAACACTTGAATTATCATCCGAGTGTTCATAAGAGAGTGGTGATCCTGATCGAGGGGAAGATTCTTGCAGTACTTGACTGTCTGGATGAAATACAGGAAGATGCAAATGTCCAGATTAATTACAATATGGATTTTCAGAAAGCAGTTGTAAATATGCAGGAGCATTCTGTCTGTTCAAACGGGGAAATGGATGAAGTACAGGTGGCTCTTTTTGGAGAAGACAGCCTGAGTATCAGCCTTCTTCCGGCCAAAATCTCGCCAAGAGATGATGACTGGTATGATACCGTGAGAGCATGCTTTGAAAAAAATCATCTTCGGGCAGGAAAGCATGCCTTTTTGACGGTTGCGGTTCCGTTCTGTACAGAGGAAGCACAGCCGAAGGTAACAGAAATAAAAACGGAAGTAAAAGATTTTACGGATATTACAGGTTCTTTTGCAATCAATGGGATTTCATATACAATCCGGTTGATCGGAGATACCGTCCT
>JAQYOA010000239.1 GCA_028727605.1 Lachnospiraceae bacterium | reverse complement strand
GCGGCTTCTTGATCGGGTGGAAGCACCCCAAAAAGAGCATCTCAAAATCTCCATGGCAACCAGACTGGTCAAGCGGGAAAGTGTAAAAATACAAAAATAAAAAACCAATAAAAAGGCTGGAAATGAAGAATGAACTCCACTTCCAGCCTTTTTCTTGGCTATGTATGATTTATATTTTCTGTTTTTTCGACGTCGTTTGTATGTACAGGCTTTTTCTGACACGTCTGATGATACCATTCCAAAAAAACCTCGTGCATTTCTTCTCCGCGCTTTCTGGCTTTCACGGCATCTTCAATTCTTTCGTAGGACCCAAGATAATAAGTTTTACCCTTAAATGTGATCTGCGCAGCCCACTTTTGGCTCTTTTTGTTCCAATAAACGCCGGTATAGCCACTGGTGTTCGACGCAATGGTATGACCCTTTCCCGCTTCCAGTTTTGCGACGGATGTGCCATCTACGAGACAAAGGTTATCCCGGATGATTGTTTTTTGGAGGCATCCGCAGCTTTTGGTATGACCATTGATCAGATAAGCGTACCGAACGCTTGTCTCATTTCCGCACTCACAGCGGCAACGCCAATAGCTTGTTCCGTTCCTCCACTCTGCCAGCTCGAGCACTGTCAGTTTCCCGAAGACCTTGCCTGTCAAATCCTCCATCGGTGGATTTCCGTTACAGCCACAGCTTTTGGTCCTGCCGCTTTGCAGCAGAGTTTGTCCCACAATCGTTTCATTGCCGCAGTCACATAGGCAGCGCCAGCGGTGCATCCCGCCCCGCTTTCCGGCATATTCCAGCACAGTGAGCATTCCAAACCTTCTGCCGACATAGTCCTTCAACGGCGGATGACTTAAGCATCCGCAGCTTTTTTTATAGCCGCACAGGAGTTGGTGTGTAGCGGCAAGGCATTGTTTCCCGCAGTCACATTGACACAGCCATTGTGTTCCACCCTGCTTGTCCCGCTGGGGACTTGGCTCCAAACATATCAGGTGTCCAAATCTCTGGCCGGTCAAATCCTTCTGACCGGGCTTCACCTTTGTCTCACAGCCACAATCGCGAACCGTGCCCCGCTGTAAGGTGCGGGTGTCCAACTGGACGGCCCCACCGCAATCGCAAGTGCAGTTCCAGATCATATAGCCATTTTTCCGTTCCCCGGTCGGTTCCGATACTGTCAGCTTTCCAATACGGAAGCCGACTCCAATTTTGGGCTTCACTCATTCTTCCTCCCGTTCAAATCGAATCGTCACACGGCTTTTCCCACCCACGGTACAAGTGAACAAGGTCAAATCCCAATCTCCGCTTTCCATCGCCTCGATAGAGGTTGGCAGCAACGTCTCTCGTTCCACCATTTTGTAAGTGAATACATTTCCGTCCATGTCCGTGAAGGTAGCAAGATCGCCTTCCTTCATATTTTTTAGTTTTCTGAAGTGGGAAGCGTAGTTATGTCCGCAGATAATCAGATTGTTCAGATAAGCTGACCCACTGTATCGACAGGGAGCGGTTTTCAGATTGGGATAACTCCATTCGCTGATAACCGGCAGTTCCAGTTCCAGGGCAGGGATTCTCAGAACACCAATAAAATCAATTCCGTTGATGGTTTCCACCGGCATTTCCATATTGGGAGCTAAAACATAGTCAGGTATAACTGTCTGCTCGTCACGCAGCAAAGGATCCGGTTCTTCTGTTGCGGTCGTGGGGATTTCTACGGGTGGTTCGGTCACCAGATATTCCTCAATATAATTTACCGCCTGACTGGATGCTTTCTCTGCCCGCAATTCATCGTACAGATTGAACACTGTTAGAAAAAGGGCCGCTGCAATCAGCAGCAGCCCAAGTGCAATCCATAGGAAACCTTCTTGTTTCCGGTTATTTTCTTTCTCATTTTTCATCTGCGGCACCTCGGCGGCGTAAAAGACCGATCACGACAAAGAGTAAACCAGCAGCAATCAGCACCGGCACGGGCCACCAGAGCTGACCCGTCTGGGGAAGCGTAGGCTTTCCGGGTGTTGTAGGCGTATCCGGTTTTGTAGGAGTTGGTTCGTCTGGTTTATCTTCAGAGAAGGAATTTGTTACATAGAACGTGTCGCCTTCCCGCATGACCTCCGCAGTGTATTCTTCCATTTCTTTTTCCACTACGGTCCAACGATATGCGTCGTCCAGGTTTATCCAGGTATAGCGCCAGTTATTCTCGCTGTTCAATGTGACGGTATCATAAACATTTCCGTTTTTCAGAAGCTGTACCACCACTTCTTTGGGACGGGCGCTCTCATGACCTTTATCGTTCCAGATTTTCAGGACCTTGTAGGAAACCGTATCGGGTTTCTCCGGAATTTTGGAAGAATCAAATTTTGCATTTGCAGTCACAGCATAGGCCCATGTATCGGTTTCGGCGTCCAGACCCGGCAGCATCACCATAAACGGCGTGGCATCATAGTGGTAACCGTCTTGTGTATGGCGTTCTCCAAGCACCAGATACAAGCCTGCTGTCAGCCGCTTTCCGCCCGTTGGAAATGCTATTTGGCCGTTCTGATC
>JAQYOA010000238.1 GCA_028727605.1 Lachnospiraceae bacterium | reverse complement strand
AGACGATCAAGCAATTCCATTGCTCCAAACTGGTTTTTTGTTGAGATCAGTTCGCGCAGCTCTATCAAATGTTCTTCGTCGAGATTTGCTTCCCGAGCAAGAGCTTTAAAATATTCATTGTGTCCGATACTTACCTGAAATTCCTTCAGACCTGAATCAAGCATGACTTTTACTGTCATAGCAATAATCTCTGCATCTGCCATGTGAGAATCATCATTCAACAGCTCTACTCCCATCTGTGTGGATTCCCGCAGTCTGCCGCGGTAACTGTAATTGTTGACGAAGCTGCTTCCCCGATAGCACAAACGGATCGGCATCTTTTCATCCATAAAATACATGGAGGCGGCACGTGCTACGGACGGAGTGAAATCCGGGCGCAGTACCAGTGTGTTTCCCTCCCTGTCAAAAAATTTGTACAAATCTTTGGAAGGAGTCGTTCCAACTTCTCTGCTGAAAACATCAAAATACTCAAAGGTCGGTGTTTCTATATCCTGATAACCGTAGGCATGAAAGACATTTTCGATCTTTTCCTGAAGAAACATCTTTTTTGCACATTCCTGATTATAAACATCGCGCACACCTTCCGGGGTGTGAATCAAACGATCCATTCAAATTCCTCACTTTCACACTTTACTCTGCTACCATGATACCATGGTGATGCAGTCAAACTATTGGTATTATAGCGGAAAAGTATCCGCCTGTCAATCCCTGATATTCAGATCTTTTTGGATTCCCAGGAGATATGGCACCAGAATCCCGTTTTCGGAACACGGTAAAAGAAAGTTTTTGTCAAGTTCATCAAAAGAAAAATGTTTCGGTCCTCCCGTTTTTGCTCGCTCCCAGAATTTTATGACCGACGCAAACCGAAGATAATAAAAAGTATCTCTTCCGGTAAAATACAGAAGCAGGAAGGAAATTCCGCCCTGCTTTTCAAAATCCTGCATAAAGACTATCTGATGTTCGTGGATGTTCGCAAGAGGAAAAGAATCTGTTCTGCATTCCTTTGCGTCGAAGCAGACAGGGATCCCCTGAACAGCACCGATATAATCAACGGTACTCTTCTTTTCAAAGTAAGCCAGAGTAATCTGGCGACTTTCCTTATCAATTCGAATAGGGGTAATAGGGGTCGGTATTTTTTGAATTAAAGCCAGACCCTTTTCCCGGTATTGCTCGTTTGTACGATTGATCAGTTCTTCCAGACCGGAACCTCTAAGCCCCCTGGAATTCCATGTGGCCATTGATACCATGCCTCCCAACAAAATAATTTTCAGAAACCGCATGGACGGTCTTGCTGTTTATTTGATCAGTGAGATTTCTGTGATCGGCCAGTAGCGAAGAACTGCTTTGCCGATAATCTTATCTCTGCTCACATAAGTATTCACCCAATAGCGGGAATCCTTGGAAACATTCCGGTTGTCCCCAAGCATGAAATAGTGATCCTCCGGTACTGTGTAAGGACCCCAGTCACCTACCGGTGTCTCCGGACAAAAACTGTCATCCAGCGGTGTTTGGGAATCGTTGATGTACACTTTTCCATCTACGATTCTGACCGTTTCACCGGGCAAACCAATCACTCGTTTGATAAACTTCTGGCTTTCATCGTCCGGATAATAAAAAATAACAATGTCGTATCTTTCCGGGTCACTGTTAAGATAGGTCAGACGGCTTCCAAATATCTGATCGCCGGTCATAATTGTGTTTTCCATTGACGGCGAGGGAATTCTTGCATTGATGATTACAAATTGTTCCAACAGAATCACAACCACGACAACAATCACAGTCATTCTGACATATTCCCAGATTTCCCGCCCGATTCCGGAATTTTCCGATGATCTTCTCTCCTTTTTGTCTTTCTGTTTACTCATAATTCGTCTCCTGTCAATTTTTCACTTCTGATGATGTCCATAAACAGCTTTGGAACGGGGGCTGTGAAACTTTTTCCGGAAAGATAGGACAGAACTCCATCCATTTCCGGAAATACTGTTTGCCACGAATGAAGAAGCTGATAACGAAGATGATATTTTCTGCGAAAACGATCATTCAATTCTGCATCACCGTATTTGGGATCACCGATAATCGGATGACCGATGCTGGAAAGATGTGCACGAATCTGATGACTTTTTCCGGTAATTAACTCGACCTTAAGGAGTGTCACTCCCTTTCCCACGGATAGCGGCTCATAACACGTCTCAATCGGGACACCATCTGTTATCAGCGTATCAGATACAAAAACCTGATTTGTTTTCTCGTCTTTCACAAGGAAACCACGTATTTTTCTGGAATTTCGGATTTCTCCTTTTACCAGAGTAAGATAATATTTTCCCATCTTCCGATCGGCGATCATAGAAGAAAGCTGCTGCACAGAAGCAACATTTTTTCCGGCAAGAACCATTCCGCTGGTGTTCCGATCAAGACGATTGCAAAGTCCGGGACGGAACATCACTTCCGCCTCTTCTGTCTCCTTTCCGTTCAGATAGTCGGCAAGAGCTTCCGTCAGGCTCCTGTCCTGGATTTTGGATTTCTGGGAGAGCAGACCCTGGGGTTTGTTCAGAAAAATCACATTTTCATCTTCATATACAATCGCTAACTTTTCCGGTTTTCCCTTTTTCTCCGGAGCGATCATTTTCCGGAATTTTTCAATCGTTTCTTCGGAGAGATAGAGACGAATGACGTCCCCTTCCTGCAATTTCTCATTTCCCTTGGCACGTTTCCCGTTTAATAATATGTTTTTCTTTCGAAGCATCTTATAGAAAAAACTGCTTGGTG
>JAQYOA010000237.1 GCA_028727605.1 Lachnospiraceae bacterium | reverse complement strand
AGGGAAATAAACGCATATCCGGGCATGTTTTTTCTGACTGGCCCCGGGGTAGAACATGAGCAGGTTTCATCCAGATCGGATCCTATGGAAGAAATTGGAATTTACTATACAGCCCCCATTGATATGGTAAAAAGTGCAGCTGATGTACTTGACGGAAAAAAGGAAAAGAAACCGGGAATGGAAAACTGGATGCTGTCTTTGCTGGGACGAAGGTTTTGGGCAGGGGAAATACCGTCGGAAGTTTCCGAACTGTTGATTCGGCTTTGGAGAGAGGTAAACGAGAAAAAATCAGGATTTCAGACAATGATTCCATTTCTGGCCGGGGAGCTTTTAATTACACTTGGAAGAATGTATGAGACAACGTCCGGTGACAGCCATCATGTCTATATTCCCCAGTCGCAGGAATTGAAATATCTGTTGCTGGAACGTGCGTTTCTGGAAGATCCGGTACATCTGACGATCCGGCGGCTCTCCGAAATTCTGGGATTGAGCGTGCGCCAGGTTCAGCGGATGATGAAACAGCACTATGGGGTAACCTTTCGTGAGATGCAGCAGCAGTACCGGGTTGAACTTGGCAGGGAACTGCTGAAAAAAAGAGAAGACTCAATTGAGAAGATCAGTGAAACAGCAGGTTTTTCCTCGGTAGAAAGTTTTCGCACGGCATTTTGCAAACGGTATCAAATGACACCAAGTCAATACCGCAAAAAAGACAGCAGCATATAAACAGAAAAAAACAGGCTTTTCAGGCCTGTTTTTTTTCTGTGCTCAGACGATGGAACAGTCTGCTAAGTACAAGGATGGCAAGAACAGAGAGTACAAACTCTGCAACGAACTGTGCATAGGCAAGACCGTACAGCGGGAAGAAATGGTTCAGCAGATAGAGTGCCGGTATTTCCAGCACAATTTTTCGCATGATGGCAAAAAACAATGCTTCTTTTCCCATGCCCACAGCCTGAAAAACTCCAACTGCCAGAAAATCCATACAGAGGAAAGGAAGTCCAAGGCAGAATCCGCGCAGGAATCTGGTTCCATATGCGATGATAGCCTCGTTGTTCATGAACAGACGAACAAGAGATCCGGCGTTGATGAAGTAGAGGACGGAAACGCACAGCTGAAAGCCGATCATAATTCTTCCGGCAAAGAAAATTGTTTTCTTCATCCGCTTATGATTCCTGCTGGAGTAGTTGTAGCTGACAAGGGGCATAATACCCTGGGAAATTCCCATGGAAATCTGCATGGGAACCATGTTGATTTTCTGTGTAATTCCCATGGCGGCCACTGCATCTGCGCCAAAAGCCGATGTGAAATTATTCAGTATTGTCATTCCAGTCACATTCAGAAGATTCTGGATGGATGCGGGAATTCCGACTGTACAGACACCAAGTACAATATTCTTCTGAAGTGTAAACTTCCCTGGATGAATACAGACATAGGTTTTTCCACGCTTCAGAAAAAGAAGGACAAAGAAGTACAGACATGCCACACAGTTGGAAAGGAAGGTGGCGAGCCCGGCTCCTTCGGCACCCAGATTCAGGCCCCAGGGGAGAATAAAGATTGGATCCAGAATCATATTCAGCAGGCAGCCGCTCATGGTACCGATACTGGCATGGAGAGAAGAT
This sequence comes from Lachnospiraceae bacterium, assembly GCA_028727605.1. Classification (GTDB taxonomy): domain Bacteria; phylum Bacillota; class Clostridia; order Lachnospirales; family Lachnospiraceae; genus Fusicatenibacter. Next base: position 17,752 of record JAQYOA010000237.1, on the reverse strand, counting down.
CCCTCCGAACGTACCAGATAGGCCATTACCACGTTTAAGATGGCAGGAGCTGCACCACAGATCACGGTCCAGCGCATGTAGCTCCAGGTAGCAGGCAGTGTGCTTTCTTCTGTACCGAGAAGGTGCAGAAGCGGTGTGTGAAAGATTCCGCACAGCAGGGAAAAGAGAATCCCGCAAAAGAGAGCACAGTAAAATCCAAATGCGGAGCTTTTATATACGGTATCATAATCTTTTCGCCCGAGGGCACGGCTCATCATACTGGAACTTCCCACGCCAAACAGATTATTGACTGCATTAAAGGCCAGCAGAACCGGAGCGGCCAGTGTCACAGCAGCGTTTTGGATGGGATCGTTGCACATGCCGACAAAATAGGTGTCAGCAAGGTTGTAGAGCACCATAACAAGGGAACTCATAACGGTGGGGATAGCAAGATTTGCTACGGCCTTTGGAATAGGTGTCTGTTCAAAAAGTTGAATTTTCTGTTGATCGTCCATAAGCTTATACCCCTCCTGATCCGTTTGGTGCGATGATTGAAATGTACATGAAAATTACCTCCTCCTTGACAGCTGCAGTTTCTCTGCATGCTGTATTTCATAGTAAAAAAAATCCCCCAACATATATTTTATACTAAAAAGTTAATTAAGTAAACAAATTGTTGTGCTGCCGTTTACCCGAAAAAAATCTTGACGCAGGCGGTATTTTGTTCTAATCTATAAAAAGTAACTTCATTAATGCAGCGAGGAGAAAAGAATAAGATGAAAAAAGTCGTGAAATTTGGCGGCAGTTCTCTTGCCAGTGCCGAACAGTTTAAGAAAGTAGGAGATATCATTCGTGCGGATGAAAGCAGAAGATTTGTAGTGCCTTCTGCACCGGGAAAGAGAAATTCTTCCGATACAAAAGTAACAGATATGCTTTATGATTGCTATCGTACAGCAGCCGCAGGAAGAGATTTTAAAAAGAAACTTCAGAATATTAAAGAGCGTTACCAGGAGATTATCGACGGACTTGGACTCGATCTTTCCCTGGAAGATGAATTTGTAAAAATAGCAGAAAACTTTGCAGGCAAAGCAGGTGAGGATTATGCTGCATCCCGCGGAGAATATCTGAACGGTATTGTGATGGCAAACTATCTTGGATATACCTATATTGATTCTGCAGAAGTGATTTGTTTTGATGAAAACGGAAACTTCCTTGCAGATAAGACGGATGAAATCCTTTCCGGGCGTCTTGCAGCTCTTGAAAATGCTGTTATTCCCGGGTTTTACGGCGCAAAACCGGATGGAAGTGTGAAAACATTTTCCCGTGGAGGTTCTGACATTACCGGATCAATTGTAGCAAAGGCTGTCCATGCAGATGTATATGAAAACTGGACAGATGTATCCGGCTTTTTGGTTACCGATCCGCATGTGGTGAAAAATCCGGAAGTAATTTCTACCATTACTTATCGGGAACTGCGTGAACTGTCCTATATGGGAGCTACGGTTCTTCATGAAGATTCCATCTTCCCGCTTCGAAAAGAGGGAATTCCGATTCATGTGCTGAATACCAATGCTCCGGAAGATCCGGGAACAATGATTGTGGAAAGCACCTGCAGCAAGCCCAAATTTACAATCACTGGAATTGCCGGCAAGAAGGGATTTGCGGCGATTACGATTGAAAAGAGTATGATGAACTCGGAAGTAGGGTTTGGGAGAAAAGTTCTTGGCGTTTTTGAGGACAACCATATTTCCTTTGAACATATGCCTTCCGGTATTGACACCATGACAATCTTTGTTCATCAGGATGAATTCGAAGAGAAAGAGCAGAGCATTATTGCAGGGCTTCACCGTGCGGTGCAGCCGGACTCCATCGAACTGGAATCTGATCTCGCGCTTGTAGCCGTTGTCGGACGCGGTATGCGTCGTACAAGAGGAACCGCCGGAAGAATCTTTTCCGCACTGGCGCATGCACATGTCAATGTCAAAATGATTGATCAGGGTTCCAGCGAACTCAACATTATTATCGGTGTGGAAAACCGTGATTTTGAGACTGCAATCAAAGCGATTTATGATATCTTTGTCAATGCACAGTTATAAGGAATCCTCTTTTTTCTCTTGTTCTTTGCAGCATCAGATGGTATAATCAGTTTGTAAATGGTAAAAACAACAAAAGAGCAGCCATCAAAACACTCTTTTCTTGTTTAAATGAATAAAAGGAACGAGGAAGCTTACATGAAGCGAGTATTACTGAAATTAAGCGGTGAAGCCCTTGCCGGTGAAAAAAAGACAGGATTTGACGAGCCAACTGTGACAAGGGTGGCAAAGCAAGTGAAAACACTGGTGGATGAAGGTGTAGAAGTCGGTATTGTGATCGGCGGCGGAAATTTCTGGAGAGGACGCAGTTCGGAAAATATTGACCGCACAAAAGCAGATCAGATTGGTATGCTGGCTACGGTTATGAACTGTATTTATGTGTCTGAGATTTTCCGTTCACAGGGCATGATGACGGCGGTGCTGACTCCATTCCAGTGCGGAGAATTTACAAAAACTTTTTCCAAGGATCGTGCAAATAAATATTTCACGCATCATATGGTTGTATTCTTTGCAGGCGGTACAGGACATCCCTACTTCTCTACAGATACAGCAACTGTCCTGCGTGCGATTGAGATCGAGGCAGACTGCATTCTTCTGGCAAAAGCGGTAGACGGTGTTTATGACAGTGATCCGAAGGATAACCCGGATGCGAAAAAGTATGCCGAGGTTTCCATTGACGAAGTGATTGAGAAAAAACTGAAAGTTGTGGATCTGACCGCATCCATTCTGTGTATGGAAAATAAAATGCCTATGACCGTTTTTGGGCTGAATGAGGAAAACAGCATTGTAAATGCGGCTCACGGAATTATTACCGGCACGAAGGTGACCGTATAAATTGCTGCAGAAGTATTAGGAGGACAAATAGTATGGCAAAACAGACAGACGAGAGAATTGTACCATTTGAGAAAAAAATGGATAAAACAATAGCAAATCTGGAATCCGAATTTGGTACTATCCGTGCGGGTAGAGCAAATCCCCATGTACTGGATCGGATCACAGTGGATTATTATGGAAGCCCGACACCGATTCAGCAGGTTGCAAATATCTCGGTACCGGAAGCACGTATGATTCAGATTCAGCCGTGGGAATCTTCCATGATCAAAGAAATTTCAAAAGCAATCATGACATCGGATCTTGGAATTAATCCGACAACTGACGGTAAGACAATCCGCCTTCTGTTCCCTGAGCTTACCGAGGAACGCCGTAAAGAATTGGTGAAAGAGGTAAAGAAGAAAGGTGAGGGTGCAAAGGTAGCGATCCGGAATATCCGCCGTGATGCCAATGATGCATTTAAAAAACTGGCAAAAGAGGATGTTTCTGAGGATCAGATCAAAGAGCTGGAAGACAAGACTCAGAAGATGACTGATAAATATATCAAAGAAGTTGACCAGATGATAGATGTAAAATCCAAAGAAATCCTGAAGGTTTGATTGAGAGCGAGTGGGGCTGCCTGTATCTGCAGGCAGCCCATTGTGTATATCCAAAAATGTCAGCTTGGGAGGAAATCATGGAAAACGAATTAAGAGTGCCGAACCATATTGCAATTATTCTGGACGGCAATGGCAGATGGGCGAAGAAAAGAGGAATGCCGAGGGGTTATGGACATATTGTCGGTTGTGATAATCTGGAAAAGATGTGCGATGTGATCAAGGATATGGGGGTCAAATATCTGACCGTTTATGCTTTCTCCACGGAAAACTGGAAACGCTCCAGGGAGGAAGTGGAGGGGCTGATGAAACTGTTCCGCCAGTATTTGAAACGCTGTATCAAAAAAGCACACAAGAATCAGATGAGAGTGCGCATTATCGGTGATCCCTCCGCATTTCCGCAGGATATACAGGAGAGCATCCGTACGTTGGAGGAATGCTCCAGGGATTATGATCAGATGTTTTTCCAGATTGCCATGAATTATGGCTCCAGGGATGAGATTCTCCGTGGGATGACCCGGATGATAGCGGACGCAAAGGAAGGACGGCTTCCGGCAGACGGTTTTGAAGATGGAAAAATGACGGAAGCATTGTTCGAGAGTTATCTCGATACGGCAGGAATCCCGGATCCGGATCTCCTGATCCGTACCAGCGGTGAACAGCGTCTGTCGAATTATCTGCTCTGGCAGCTGGCTTACACAGAATTTTATTTCACAGATGTGCCATGGCCGGATTTTCACGAGGAAGAATTGAGAAAAGCTATCGAACAATATAATAGAAGAGACCGAAGATACGGCGGTGTAAAGGAGGAATAAAAAATCATGTTTAAGACGAGACTCATAAGCGGGATCGTACTGGTGCTGGTAGCTCTGCTTACAATCTGCAGCGGTGGGATTGTACTCTTTATGACAGTACTCTGTCTGTCCATGATCGGACTTTTGGAACTGTATAAAGCGATGAAAGTCAGGGAAGATAAGTTTAACCTGTTGGAAGTAACCGGATATGCGGGAGTATTGATTTTTTACTTATCATTGCTAGCGAAGGATCCGATGTATCAGATGATGGCTCTCATCCTGGCTCTTGTACTCATAATGGCAGTCTATGTATTTACGTATCCTGCCTATCATGCCAATCAGGTGATGGCGGCATTTTTTGGCATCATCTATGTGGGTGTTATGCTCTCCTTTGTGTATCAGACCAGGATGCTTGAGGGAGGAAAATTTCATGTATGGCTGATTTTTCTCTGCTCCTGGGGATGCGATACCTGTGCCTACTGTGTAGGCGTTTTATTCGGAAAACACAAGATGGCTCCCGTTTTAAGCCCGAAGAAATCTGTGGAAGGTGCCGTGGGCGGTGTTGTGGGTGCTGTGCTGCTTGGAATCATTTATGCGCTTGCGACAAAAAGCGGTGCATTTGAGTATGGAATCATCTGTGGCGTTGGCGCCTTGATTTCGATGGTAGGAGACCTGGCGGCATCGGCAATTAAGAGGAATCAGGGAATCAAGGATTACGGCAAACTGATTCCCGGTCATGGCGGTGTTCTGGATCGATTTGACAGTGTTATTTTTACAGCACCGGTCATTTACTGTCTGTCGGTATTGTTAATGCGCTGAGAAAACAAAAGCGAATCATACGACGGATCGTTTGATAAAAATTGGGAGATACAAAGATGATGAAAAAAATAGCAATCCTTGGCTCTACCGGTTCCATCGGTACCCAGACACTGGATGTGGTTCGGGCAAACGGCGATATCCAGGTGGTTGGGCTTGGCGCCGGAAGCAATGTGGATCTGATGGAACAGCAGATTCGAGAGTTTCATCCGAAATTTGCTGCAATGGAAAGTGAGGAAAAAGCGTCCGAACTTCGCATGCGGATCCGGGATCTGGATGTAATGGTATCCTGCGGCATGGAGGGAATGCTGGAATTGGCATGCCTTCCGGAGAGTGAGATTCTGGTAACTGCCATAGTCGGAATGATCGGAATCCGCCCCACAATCGCGGCTATGAAAGCCGGAAAAGATATTGCACTGGCAAACAAAGAGACATTGGTCACGGCAGGTCACCTGATTATGCCGCTGTCAAAGGAGTGCGGCGTGCGCATCCTTCCTGTGGACAGTGAGCATTCTGCAATTTTCCAGTGCCTGAACGGGGAAAATAAGAAAGAAATTGATAAATTGCTGATCACGGCGTCCGGAGGCCCTTTCCGGGGGAGAAAAAGAGAAGAATTGCTTCATGTAACTGTTGAGGATGCACTTCGTCATCCCAATTGGTCGATGGGGCATAAGATAACAATTGATTCTGCAACACTTGTGAATAAAGGTCTGGAGGTTATGGAGGCAAAATGGCTTTTTGGAGTGGATCTGGACCGTATTCAGGTGGTAGTCCAGCCACAAAGTATCATTCATTCCATGGTGCAGTTTCGCGATGGAGCTGTGATGGCTCAGATGGGAACCCCGGATATGAAGCTGCCAATCCAGTATGCCCTGTATTATCCGGAACGCAGATTCCTGGCGGGAGATCGTCTGGATTTCGCAAAACTTCGAGAAATTACGTTTGAGGAACCGGATATGGAGACTTTCCGTGGACTTCCCATGGCGATGGAGGCATCCAAAAGAGGAGGCTCTGTGCCGACAGTGTTTAATGCGGCAAACGAAAGAGCGGTTGCGTTATTCCTGGCACGTAAGATTGGATTCCTGGATATTTATGATGTGATTGCCGGTGCTATGGAGCAGCATCACAGGATCGAACAGCCGAGTCTGGAAGAAATACTTGCCGCAGAACAGGAAACTTATGAGTGGATTGCGGCGAAATACGAGTAAAAGAAATGAAAGGTTAAGATTGGAGACAAAAACATCATGATAGTGAAAATCCTGATCGCTGTATTGATCTTCGGACTGACAGTTATCATCCATGAGCTGGGACATTTCCTTTTGGCGAAGGCCAATCATATCACTGTAACGGAATTTTCCATAGGGTTTGGTCCTACGCTGGTAAAAACAGAAAAGGGCGGCACGATTTATTCACTGAAGCTGCTTCCTTTCGGAGGTGCCTGCCAGATGCTCGGAGAAGACGGCGAAGAGGAGGGGGAAGGTACTTTTAACAGTAAGTCGGTGGGTGCGAGGATCGCGGTGGTAACAGCCGGACCGATCTTTAATTTGCTTCTGGCTTTTTGTGCTGCGGTGATTGTTATCAGTTATGCAGGAAGCGCACCTGCCAGAATCATTGAAGTGGCAGAAGGTTCGCCGGAGGAAGCAGCAGGCTTGATGGCAGGAGATGTGATTGTTGGTTACGAGGGAAAACATATCTCCCTTGGAAAAGAACTATCCTATGAGATGAATCTGCGTGGAATTCCGGTAGATGAAATTACTTTGCAGGTGGTGCGCGACGGAGAGGAAAAAACAATCACTTATCAGCCGGTTACCACGACAAAATACATGATGGGCTTTAATTATGACGATTCTGACCGGGGACTGGAGATCACTTATGTGCAGCAGGGGATGCCGATGGCAGAGTCGGGAATTCTTGCAGGCGATATTTTGCTTTCCATTGACGGAACAGAGATTGCAAATGCAGAGGAATTTGGCAGTTATCTTGCAGAACATCCGCTTGGCACGGAGCCGGTGACAGTAGGGTACAGTCACAGCGGAATAGAGAGGGAAGTTGTGATCACACCGGTTGAGAATACCTATGCCAGTGTGGGATTTTCTTATCAGCTGAGGGAAAAACTGAAGTCTTTTCAGGTGCTTCAATACAGTTTTCTGGAAGTAAAATATTGGGTAAAAACAGTTATTGAAAGTGTCGGTATGCTGTTTACCGGCCAATATTCCGTGAATGATCTATCCGGACCGGTTGGGGTTGTGGATACGATCGGAACGGTTTATGATGATGTGAAATCTCAGGGTGTTCTGGTGACTTTTATGACAATGCTGAATATGGTGATTTTGCTTTCCTCGAATCTGGGAGTGATGAATTTGCTGCCGCTCCCGGCTCTGGACGGCGGTCGGCTGGTATTTTTGTTGATTGAGGCAGTCAGACGGAAACCGGTGAAGAGAGATGTGGAGGGAATGATTCATTTTGCAGGCCTTGTACTTTTAATGGTATTGATGGTATATGTGATGATTCATGACGTACAGAGAATTCTGTAAAACAAACGGAACAAAAACCTTGCGTGCTGCATACCATAGAAGGAATGCAGAATACGTGAGGTTTTTTCTATGGCACAGTTACGAATGCAGCAGGATCAGCCGGACAGAGGAAAGCTGCAGATTTGGGTTAATTCAAGAATCCAATCCAGACCAATTGAAGGCGCAAGAGTATCCATTTCTTATTCCGGGGAGCCAAATCGCATTATCGAACAGATCACCACGGATGATAATGGAAGAACGCCGGATCTGGAGCTTGCAACTCCGCCGCTGGAATATAGCCTTGCTCCAAATGTAAATCAGCCTTATTCGGAATATACGATCAAGATTGAGGCAGAAGGATTTGCTGCGGTGGAAGTTACCGGTTCCGAGCTTTTGTCCGGTCAGCAGTCGGTACAGCCGGTGGAAATGGAGCCATTGACACCGGAGGATCAATTCGAAGATATTTCCATTCCGGATCATACGCTTTTTGGAGAATATCCGGAAAAAATACCGGAGGATGAAATCAAGCCGACAAATGAGACCGGAGAGATTGTTCTTTCCAGAGTAGTTGTGCCGGAATATGTGGTAGTACATGACGGAGCGCCGTCGGATTCGACGGCAAGGGATTACTATGTGCGTTATCGGGATTATATCAAGAATGTTGCATGTTCGGAAATTTATGCCACCTGGCCGGACGCTACCATCCGGGCAAATGTACTGGCGATCATGTCTTTTACACTGAATCGGGTCTATACAGAGTGGTATCGGAACAAGGGCTATGACTTTACTATTACTTCATCTACCGCTTATGATCATAAATGGATTCATGGAAGAAATATTTTTGACAGTATTTCTCTGATTGTGGATGAAGTATTTGCAGATTATTTGTCCAGACCGAATGTCCGGCAGCCGATTCTGACTCAATACTGTGACGGACATCGTGTCAGCTGTCCGGACTGGCTCAGCCAGTGGGGATCGAAAGCACTTGGTGATCAGGGATACTCTACCATTCAGATTCTTCGAAATTACTATGGAGAGGATCTATACATTAATACGGCGGAAGAGATTGCCGGAATCCCTGCTTCCTGGCCGGGAGCAGATCTGGATATTGGATCTTCCGGGCAGAAGGTGCTTCAGATACAGGAACAGCTCAATACAATCGGGGAAATATATACGTCTATTCCTCAGATTGGGGAAAGCGGATACTATGGAGAAGATACAAAGATGGCAGTAGAAGCTTTTCAGAAGCTGTTCGGGCTTCCGGTATCCGGCATTATTGATTATCCTACCTGGTACAAAATTCAGGCGATTTATGTGGCTGTGACAAGGATTGCGGAATTACAATAAAAATGAAAGAATTGGGAAGAGGAAAAAACAGAATCTGCTGCTTTTTGCCTCTTCCCATGTCTGCATTCCTCAGAAAGTTCTCATATTCATTCCCGTTTCATGGATAATGCTTAAACAGGTACCGTTGTTTCCTGAAACGCAGAGCTTGTGCATTGTGATTGACGGGTTCCGAGAAAATACATTTTCCCCCCAATTTCGCGCATGATTCGCTCGAAACCATCAAAGATAACGTCAAGATCGCTTTCCGGAACGCCTTTTTCAATCAGCTCAGAACGCTTTTGGTAAATGATATCCAGTTCTTTGCTGCAAGGCTGGTCTGGCGAAAACAAATCCGGAATATTCTGAAGTTCTTCCGGAAGATAATCAGGTGACAGGAAGCCATTTAAAAAATCATAGAAAATCTCTGCATTGTTGTTCATGGGAAAATACCTCCTCCTTTGTTCTTTGTCTCCTGATGGAAATGCAGACAGAAGTCTGTGAAAATTCTCTTATGAGGACGGGAACATTATACAACCTATCTCTGAGGAAAAATGTCAAAAGAAGTCGAAGAAAAAAGTTTTCTCTGATTGACAAAGAATTGGCGTCTGTATATACTGGAAATTATGTGGCGTGAGAGCAAAAAAGTAGACTACAACAAGGGGGATGGATAAATGAAGGAAGATCATTTTCCATGGAAAACATTTCTTAAGAATCTGGCGATCATTGCGATTCCGGTAGCGTTGCAAAATCTTCTGACAACCACCGGCAGTATGGTGGATACGATGATGATTGCTCCGCTTGGAGAGACATCGGTCGGTGCAGTTGGATTGTGTGCGCAGTTTTCTTCGCTGATGTTTTCCTGTTACTGGGGATTTGTGGGCGGAGGAATGCTGTTCTTTTCCCAATACTGGGGTGCAAAGGATGACGATGGAATCGACAGATCCTATGGTATGACATTGATGTTCATGATGATCGTTGCTGTGATATTCGCATGTCTGGCACTGTTTCTTCCGGGAACAGTGATGCGTATTTATACAGATAAAAGAGCAATTCAGGAAATCGGAATCACCTATCTGAAGATCATCGGATTTGCTTATCCGATGCAGATTCTTTCGATGGCGATGAGTGCGCTGCTGCGCTCTACAGAACGTGTAAAAATTCCGCTGGTTGCTGCAATTGCATCTGTGACAACAAATATTCTGCTCAACTGGATTTTTATTTATGGAAAATTTGGTTGTCCGGCGATGGGAATCAGAGGAGCAGCCCTGGCGACTACCTGCGCGGCTGCGGTGAACCTTCTGGTTATTCTGATCCTTGCCCGGGCAAAACATTATCCTTATATTTTTCATGTTCGTAAGCACTTCAAATGGACAAGTGCTTATCTGAGAGCGTATATTATCAAGTGTTTCCCGATTATCTGCAATGAGTTGTTGATCGGTGTGGGAAATATGGTGATTAATATTGTAATCGGGCGACAGTCCGAGGAGGCGATTGCAGCTGTTGCGGTTTTTCGAACTCTGGAAGGTCTCGTAATCGGATTTTTTGCCGGATTTTCCAATGCGGCTTCTGTTCTGGTCGGAAAAAGTGTCGGTGCAGGTGAATTGGACGATGCCTATGAGCGTGCAAAACGTTTGGTTTATCTTTGCGGAGGCTGTATCTTAATTATCTGCCTTATTTTGCTGGGAGTGAAGAGACCGGTGCTCACAGCTATGAGCCTGTCCGGGGAGTCTTTGCGGATTGGATCCGGTTTGCTGATGATTTACTGTGTTGCTGCGGTGATCCGTATGTGCAACTGGGTGCAGAATGATACTTACCGTTCCGCAGGGGACGCTACTTTTGGAACTGTCCTGGAAATTTCCTTTATGTATGCCATGGTGCTTCCCTGCGTATGTATGATGGGACTTGTATGGCATGCGCCGTTTCTTCTGGTATTTGCCTGCTGTTATGTGGATGAACCGATCCGTTTTGTACTGATGCAGATTCATATGTATTCGGGCAAATGGGTGCGTCCGGTAACGGAGCAGGGAGTGGCAGCGCTTCCGGCATTTCGTGAGAAGCACGGAAAGAACAGAATAAAACAGAAAAAAATGTAATTTTTTGAAAAAATCTATTGACGTTTTACTGACTCGATGCTATAATACATTTTGTCGTCAGCGAGATGACAAACATAAGCTGATAAAACGGCAAATGCGGAAGTGCTGGAATTGGCAGACAGGCCAGACTAAGGATCTGGTGGTCATTGCGATCGTGTGGGTTCAAGTCCCATCTTCCGCAGGAATACAAAGGGTTAAGCCATAAGGCTTAGCCTTTTTTTGTTTTTCTGTCGAGAAGTCCCTTGAACTCAAGGGTTCAAGGTTTCATCTCCATAAATATTTTTCTTTACAAGATTGGATGAAATGATTTAATATATGTTTTGAGTGTCAAATTATTCCAGTTTCGAAAGGAATCAAAATATGAATACGATTAGAAAAATATATTGCAGAACATTTCAGAAGGCATTTAAACTTGCGCTTCCGTTTCTTCCTTACCGCAATCCGGAAGTTGTTGGCAGTGTGAAAGCTTTGCCGGAGATTCTTCTTAAGAAGAAGTGTGATCGTGTTCTGATCGTTACGGACCAGGGTATCCGTAATCTCGGCCTTACAGAGCGTCTTGAACAGGCTCTGAAAGAAAATGGGATTGCCTATGCTGTTTACGATAAGACAGTAGCCAATCCAACTACAGTCAATGTAAAAGAAGCCGAAGATCTCTGGTACCAGGAAGGCTGTAAAGCTGTTATCGGTTTTGGCGGCGGTTCCAGTATGGACTGCGCAAAAGCTGTTGCTGCGAGAATTGCCAAGCCGCATCAGTCGCTTGCACAGATGAAAGGAATTCTCAAAGTACATAAAAAGCTTCCACTTCTCATTGCCATACCGACAACAGCGGGAACCGGAAGTGAGACAACGCTTGCAGCTGTGATTACCGATGCAGGGACCAGACACAAGTATGCCATCAATGATTTTCCACTTATTCCAAGATACGCAGTGCTGGACCCGAAGGTTACGTTAAGTCTTCCGCCTTTTATCACAGCTACAACAGGAATGGATGCGCTTACTCATGCTGTGGAAGCCTATATTGGAAATTCTACCACAGCAGGGACCCGAAAAAATGCCCTGGATGCTGTAAAATTGATTTTTGAAAATCTGGATCGTGCCTACAATGATGGTTCTGATAAAGAAGCCCGAAAAAATATGCTTCGCGCCTCTTATTTTGCGGGATGTGCTTTTACAAAATCTTATGTGGGATATGTGCACGCGGTTGCCCATACGCTGGGCGGACAGTATAATGTTCCTCATGGACTTGCCAATGCCATTCTTCTTCCGTTTGTACTGGAAGAATACGGCGATGTGATCAACGGAAAGCTTGCAAGACTTGCTCAGGCTGCAGGTGTTGCCACGAAGGAAACTCCGGAAAAAGAAGCTGCGCAGGCTTTTATCCAGGCGATCAAAGACATGAAAAAGCGTTTCGGAATCGGAGATACGGTTAGTGAGATCAGGGAAGAAGATATCCCGAAACTTGCCCGGTATGCTGACAAAGAAGGGAATCCTCTTTATCCGGTTCCTGTATTGATGGATGCTCATCAGCTAGAAAAATTTTATTATCTTCTCATGGACAAAAAACAGGAGGAAAGTTCCAATGAATCAGAATGAAATACATGATCTTGTCGAAAAACAGAGAAGTTATTTTTTCAAAAATGAAACTCTGAACATTGATTTTCGCATCCAGTGTCTGAAAAAACTAAAAAACTGCATCCGGGATCATGAAGAGGAGATCTCCCGGGCAATTGCTGCCGATCTTGGCAAAAGTAATTTTGAAAGCTACATGTGTGAAACAGGGCTGGTGCTCAGTGAGATTTCTTATATGCTGAAGCATATTCGCGGTTTCTCCCGGGAAAAACGGGTACATACCCCTCTGGCTCAGTTTCATTCACGCAGTTTTACAAAACCGGGTCCGTATGGAGTTGTACTGATCATGAGCCCCTGGAATTATCCGTTCCTGCTTTCCATAGATCCGCTGGTGGACGCTCTGGCAGCCGGCAATACGGTTATTCTGAAGCCCAGTGCGTATTCGCCCTGCACTAGCGCGGTCATTTCCAGGATCATCCGGGAATGTTTTTCGGAAGAAGTCGTTGCTGTGGTTACCGGCGGCCGTGAGGAAAACACGAATCTTCTCAATGAGCATTTCGATTATATCTTCTTTACAGGAAGTCAGATGGTCGGAAAAGAGGTTATGAAAAAAGCCTCTGCGCATCTGACTCCTGTAACATTGGAACTGGGCGGAAAAAGCCCTTGTATTATCGATGCTTCGGCAAATCTGAAACTTGCAGCCCGGCGCGTGGTTTTCGGCAAATACCTGAACTGCGGACAGACCTGTGTGGCTCCGGATTATATCTGCTGTCACAGCTCTGTGAAAGACAAATTTCTGGAAGAAGTAAAAAAACAGATTCAGCTTCAATTTGGAGCACAGCCGCTGAAAAATCCGGATTACGGAAAAATTATCAATGAAAAACATTTTCAGAGGATTTCCGGACTGATGGATGAAACAAAAGTCATCTTTGGAGGACATACCGATTCGGAAACCTTGCGCATTGAGCCAACCGTCATGGATCATGTCACTTTTGATGATAAAGTGATGCAGGAAGAAATCTTTGGCCCGATTATGCCGGTTCTCACTTATGATTCTCTGGATGAACTGATCCGGCAGATCAATTCCATGCCGCATCCACTTGCACTGTACATCTTTTCCGATGACAGAACTGCAGCCCGTAAAGTCACTTCACGCTGTCAGTTTGGAGGAGGATGTGTCAATGATACAATCATTCATCTGGCAACCAGTGAAATGCCGTTTGGCGGTTTTGGCGAAAGCGGTATGGGCGGTTATCATGGAAAAGAAGGGTTCAATACCTTTTCACATTCCAAAAGCATTGTGGACAAAAAAACATGGCTGGATCTGCCGATGCGGTATCAGCCATATCGCTCCCTGAATAATAAACTGATTCATTTTTTCCTGAAGTAAACATTGAAAATACAGTACGGGAAGAAAGAAGTTCTGCAGTGAATAGACTGGAAGTCTTATTTTTAAGGCTTCCTTTTTTGAGATTACAAGTGATAATTTTTTGGAAAGAAAAAAGGAAATTTGTCTTTGCTCAAGAATATATATATTAGGAAAATGTTTCTGATGCAACCACGAGAGGTGATGCTATGAATCTGAGAGAATCTTTTGAGGAAAGGGAGTTTCAAAACCTGAGCCCATATGCAGCTCACAGCAGGAATTCCAGAGGGCGGGATGTATATGAACCGGAATGTGATATCCGAACCGTTTATCAAAGAGACCGGGATCGGATTCTTCATTCCAAAGCATTTCGGAGACTGAAGGATAAAACACAGGTCTTTCTGGCTGCACAGGGGGATCATTATCGAACCAGACTGACGCATACATTGGAAGTTTCACAGACGGCGCGAACGATCGCAAAGGCGCTGGATCTCAATGAAGATCTTGTGGAAGCCATTGCGCTTGGACATGATCTGGGGCATACGCCCTTTGGACATTCGGGGGAGGCAGCTTTAAATGCGGTTCATCCGGGCGGTTTTCGTCATGCCGAGCAGAGCGTGCGAGTGGTGGAAGTGCTGGAGAAGGAAGGACACGGACTGAACCTTACCTGGGAAGTACGGGACGGTATTTTGAATCACAGGACATCCGGAAAACCGGCTACCCTGGAAGGACAGGTTGTCCGGCTCTGTGATAAAATTTCCTACATTCATCACGACATGGACGATGCCATGCGCGCCGGAATACTAAGTGAAGATGATATCCCGATTACAATTCGTGTCGTCCTTGGAGATAGCTGCAGGGAGCGGCTGAATACGCTGATCCATGACATTGTGGAGAACAGCAGGGGAACCGATCAGATTCTTCAGTCTCCCGAGATTGCGGAGGCGATGCGCCTTTTGCGTGAATTGATGTTTCGAAATGTCTATCGGAATCCGGAAGCAAAGGATGAGGAGGAGAAGGCCAAAAGAATGCTGGTTTTTCTGTACGATTTTTATCGCGAGAATCCGGATCAGATGTCGAGAGAATATCGGAAACTGATTGAACTTGGAGAGGATCAGACGCAGGTTGTGTGTGATTACATTGCAGGAATGACTGATCAGTACTCTATACATAAATTTGAGGAACTATTTATACCAAAATCGTGGGCGGTGTATTAGCGGGAGGTCAAAGATGCGTTATTCTGACGATTTAGTGGAAGAAATACGTATGAAAAATGACATTGTAGATGTCATATCCGGCTACGTGAAACTGACAAGGAAGGGAAGTTCTTATTTTGGCCTGTGCCCTTTTCATAATGAAAAGTCTCCGTCTTTCTCAGTCAGTCCGGGCAAACAAATGTATTATTGCTTCGGGTGCGGAGCCGGAGGAAATGTATTTACCTTTTTGATGGAATATGAAAATTTTACGTTCGTCGAGGCGCTGAAATTTCTGGCAGAGCGGGCAGGCATTGAGCTTCCGCAGATGGAATACTCGAAAGAGGCGAAAGAGCAGGCGGATCTGAAAAATACCCTGCTGGAAATCAACAAAAAAGCAGCAAAGTTTTATTATTACCAGCTCAGAACCGAACGGGGCAAAGCAGGATATGAATATTTGAAAAACCGGGGACTTTCGGATGAAACGATTCAGAAATTTGGCCTGGGATATTCGGACAAGTATGGAAATCTTCTGTATCGGTATCTGAAAGAACAGGGTTATTCCGATGAAATCCTGAGGCAAAGCGGTATGTTCAATGCGGATGAAGTGCATGGAATGCAGGACAAGTTCTGGAATCGCGTGATCTTTCCGATTATGGATGCCAACAGCCGCGTGATTGGTTTTGGAGGCCGTGTCATGGGAGACGGAAAGCCGAAGTATCTGAACTCTCCGGAAACAAAAATTTTCGATAAAAGCCGGAATCTGTATGGTCTGCATGTAGCCAGATCCTCGAGAAGAAAGAACCTGATTATCTGTGAAGGGTATATGGATGTGATTTCCATGCACCAGGCAGGTTTTCAAAATGCAGTCGCATCCCTTGGGACAGCACTGACATCGCTGCAGGCAAGTCTGATGAAACGGTATACGGATGAAGTGCTCGTGATTTATGACAGTGATGAGGCAGGGGTGAAAGCTGCCCTCAGAGCGATTCCGCTGCTGAAAGGTGTAGGACTTACCGCAAAGGTTGTGAATCTTCGGCCGTACAAAGATCCGGATGAATTTATACGGAATGAAGGCTGCGAAGCTTTTGAAAAAAGGCTGGAGGAAGCGGAAAACAGTTTTTTATATGAAATCCGTATGCGGGAACAGAATTATGATCTGTCTGATCCCCAGGGCAGGACAGATTTTCTTCATGATGCGGCGGCAAGGCTTGTGGCGATTGAAGATGAGATTGAACGCAACAGCTATACAGAAGCGATTGCCCGAAAGTACCATGTCACCAGTGAGATGATGAATAAACTGGTTGGAAAACTGGCCCTGCAGGGTGCCGGCCGTGCAGAGACGGTCAAACCGAGAAGCCTTTCCAATAACAAAAAAGACAGAGACAGCGGGGCGGAGAAAGCACAGAAACTGATGCTGACGTGGATGACATCCTATCCGGAGATGATCGGTGAGATTGAGAAATACATCACACCGGAGGATTTTACAACGACATTGTATCATCAGGTGGCGGAGATGATTTATCTTCAGTATCATGAGGGGAACGTCAATCCGGCAAAGCTTCTGAATCAGTTTGTGGATTCCGAGGAACAAAATGAGGTTGCCGGACTCTTCAATGCCGGAATCCTGCTGGAAACGGATGAGGAGCGGAAACGTGCCCTCAAAGATGTGATTTGTAATATGAAAGAAAACAGCATCGCTTATCGGTCAGAGCATATGGATGTGACGGATATGGCGGCACTCCAGAAACTGATGGCTGACAAAAGGATGCTGGAGAGATGGAAAGCAGGGAATTTATCTCTGAATTTCGATTTTACCTAAGGAAGTTCCCGAATGTTTTATTTGCAGGGTTTAATTTATACTGCCGGGGATAAAATATATACAAGCTATGGAAGGATGGACAGTCAATGGAATTCGATAAAGTCAAATTCATGGAAAAATTAAAAGAACTTGTGGCATATGCCAAGAAGAAGAAAAATGTACTGGAATATCAGGAAATCAATGATTTCTTCCGTGATATGCCTCTGGAAGCGGAGCAGATGGAGAAAGTTTTTGAATACCTGGAATCCAGCGGTATTGATGTGCTGCGTCTGTCAGATATGTCAGAAGATCCGAATCTGGTGGATAATGATCTGCTGCTTTTGGACGATGAAGACATCGATCTGTCGGAAGAAGAAGATATCGATATGGAAAATATCGATCTTTCTGTTCCGGAGGGAGTCAGCCTTGAAGATCCCGTGCGTATGTATCTGAAAGAAATCGGAAAGGTTCCTCTTCTTTCCGCAGAAGAAGAGATTGAGCTGGCACAGCGTATGGAGGAAGGGGATGAGGATGCAAAGAAACGTCTGGCAGAGGCGAATCTTCGTCTTGTCGTATCCATCGCAAAACGTTATGTGGGACGGGGTATGCTGTTTCTGGATCTGATTCAGGAAGGAAACCTGGGCCTGATCAAGGCAGTGGAAAAATTTGATTATCGGAAAGGGTATAAATTTTCCACCTATGCAACCTGGTGGATTCGTCAGGCCATTACCCGTGCCATTGCCGATCAGGCGAGAACCATCCGGATTCCGGTGCATATGGTA
>JAQYOA010000236.1 GCA_028727605.1 Lachnospiraceae bacterium | reverse complement strand
AATGTGATCCTGTCCTTTTACATCTTCAAAAGTAACAGGACGAAACTTACGGTATAGAGCGGTATAGCTCATGAATCTTCTCCTCTTCTTCAGAATCGCTCCTTCGCTGTTTTTTGTGAGCAAACGTCCGATTCTATGCTGCCATTTCCCGATCAGTCACCGAAGCTGATTCCAATTCGTTTTGCCTGCTGGATTTCCTGTGCGTCAGGCGTCACTGTCTTTAATTTACCTGCGCAGGACTCCAGCGGAACTTTCTTTACTTTTCCGTTGACGATGCCAACCATGTAGCCGAATTCTTTGTTCAGAATCAGCTGAGCTGCCTCTGATCCGAGTCTGGTAGACAGTACGCGGTCATACGGGCAGGGGCTTCCGCCTCGCTGTGTGTGTCCCGGAACCGTCACACGAATCTCCATGCCGGTCTTCGCCTCAATCTCCTCGGCGATCTTGTAGGAAACTGACGGATATTTCTTTGCAATTTCCTCCATACGTTTCTTCTGTTCTTTCTTCGGCAATGCCGCATCTTCCTTGGAAATTGCTCCCTCGGCAACCGCAAGAATGGTAAATCCGCTTCCCCGCTCTCTGCGCTTCTCAATCGCTTCCACTACTTTATTGATATCATACGGAATCTCCGGAATCAGGATCACATCAGCACCGCTGGCAATTCCTGCATATAAGGTCAGCCAGCCGACCTTATGTCCCATAACCTCAACAATGAATACTCTCTGATGAGAAGAAGCGGTGGTGTGGATACAATCGATGGCTTCTGTTGCAATGTTGACTGCGCTGTAGAAACCAAATGTCATATCCGTTCCCCAGATATCATTGTCAATTGTCTTCGGAAGATGAATAATATTCAGTCCTTCTTCCCGAAGCAGATTTGCTGTTTTCTGTGTTCCGTTTCCTCCAAGAATCACCAGACAGTCCAGAAGCAATTTATGGTAGGTATGCTTCATGGCCTCCACTTTGTCAAGACCATTGGCATCCGGTGTGCGCATCAATTTGAATGGCTGACGGGAAGTTCCAAGAATCGTACCGCCGCGGGTCAGAATACCGGAAAAATCTTTTGAACTGAGCATCCGGTAATCACTGTAGATCAGACCTTTGTAACCGTTCATGAAACCGTAAACTTCCAGATCCTTTACATTGTTTGCGAGGCCTTTTACCACACCGCGCATCGTCGCGTTCAGTGCCTGACAGTCTCCGCCGCTTGTCAATAAACCTATTCTCAACATAGACATATCCCATCCTGTTCTTTCATATTTTCACGTCCGCTTTCTCTTTTCGTGCAGCGGTTCTACGGAATAGTAGTATTATACCGTATTTTTTATTTTCTCACAATACCATTTTACTTTCATGGCAAGCCCGCTGTAAGCGAAGGGCAAAAAACCTTGACACCCGTTGAAAAATCAGGTATACTCAAAACTGCGCAGCCGGGGAGATAGCGGTGCCCTGTACCTGCAATCCGCTACAGCAGGGGTGATGCCAATCCGAGGGCTTTGCATTGTGGAGCTGCCTTCTATAAGTGATGTTGACGTCTGGGTCTTACGCAACAGGACTCCGTGAACCGTGTCAGGGCAGGAATGCAGCAGCACTAAGCGGAATCTCCTGTGTGCCGTGAGGGTGCCTGGGCCGAGTAGGCTGTAGGAGTAACGTCCATGGTGGAAGTTCGAAGTGCGGCGCGCATCAAAAAATGAATTTTATGTGAGCAGAATCTATTATAAACAGATCCTGCTTTTTTATTTGCTTTGCACGCACTCATACGCTATAATACTGTATGAATCAACGGAGTGCAATGCACGGATTTTAAGAGGTTTATTATGAATATTTTTACTTCCTGTCAGGAGGCAATCGATGCGTGCCTGACATCCCATACATTTGCTGTCTCGCATCTCTATAATGATGAGAAACCCATGAAAATGCATGTTCATGACAGCTATGAAATTTACTACTCCATTTCCGGAGGCAGACAGTTTCTCATTGACAATCGTTTTTATACCATTTCCCCGGGTGACGTCTTTTTCATCAATCAGTACGAAAGTCATCATCTGACGCAGATTGACAGTGAGATTCACGAACGGATTGTAATTTCGATCCATCCCGATTATCTTCTTGCTCTTTCCACAGACAGCACGGATCTGAACAGCTGCTTCTCTATACGTCCCGGTCTTACCGGGCACAAGCTGTCCTTAAGTCCGGAAGAAAGAAACCGTTTTCTCTACTACATCCATCGTTTCCAGGACACCTCCGGATTCGGTTCGGACTTACAGAATCAGGCCATTTTTATTGAGCTTATGGTATATCTGAACGGATTATTTCTCTCCAGCCGGGCCGTGGCACCCGCAAAATCAGCGGAACCATCCCATGAACAGGTGGATGAAATTCTCTCCTACATCAACCAGAATATCAGCCATCCGCTGTCACTTCAGGAATTATCCGATCATTTTTTCCTGAGTTCTTCCTATCTGTGCCGGATTTTTAAATCGACCACCGGAACAACCATCAACAAATACATCACTGCCAAGCGCATTACCAACGCCAA
>JAQYOA010000235.1 GCA_028727605.1 Lachnospiraceae bacterium | reverse complement strand
TGGACTTGTATATAAATATACGCTGGTAGATCAGAACTATAAAATGTATGTTTTGGATGAAATTGTGTGTGAAGTAGAATATCAGGCGGATGGTTCTACGGGAACAATGTGGCAGCAGTATCTGAAAAATCCCAAAGGGTTTGCGTTTCTCCGAAAAACAGCAATGCAGTATCCTACCGGAAAAAAAAGATTACTCATGGATTGCATTCATTACTGTTCCAGCAGCCAGATTGCGAAGAATAAAAATTATATACAGGAATCACCGAGAAAAGTACTTACAGTTTTGTGTACGCCGCCTGGGTGGATGCTGACGTGGTGGATTCGAAAAAAAGCGGGTTGTTCAGAGTAACTGGATTGAAATACATGGCACTTTAATTTTTTAACAGGAAAAGAAGTCTATGGAAAAAAAGAAAGTCTTAATAGTATCTCATTTTATGGAGATCGGGGGAGCAGAGCGGGCTTTGTTGGGGCTGCTTTCCGGTTTTGATTATGAGAAATATGATGTTTCGCTGTTTCTATTTCGGCATGAGGGAGAGCTGCTTCCCCTGATACCGCAGCAGGTGCGATTGCTGCCTGAGATTCCTTCGTATACAGCGCTGGCATGTCCGGTTATGGAAGTCGTAAAAAAGGGACAGATTTTACTGGCAGCTTCGAGAGTTATCGGAAAAGTATCCGCAAAAATTTATAACAGGCTTCATCGGTATTCTTCTGACAGTCAGGTGGAAATCGAGTATAGCCATAAATACACAAAATGGCTTATGCAGAAAATCACACCGGAAGTAACGTATGATTTGGCCATCAGTTTTCTGACACCGCATTACTTTGTCGCAGAAAAAGTAAGTGCCAGAAAAAAAATAGCATGGATTCATACGGATTATTCTTATATTGAGATTGATGTGAAATCGGAAGAAAAGATGTGGGGTTCTTATGATAATATTGTTGCGATCTCAGAATCCTGCGGGCAGTCTTTTGCGAGACGTTTTCCGGGACTTCAGGAGAAATTACTGCAGATAGAAAATCTTCTGGCTGTGGATTTTCTAAAAGAGCAGGCGAAAGAAACAATATCGGAACCGTTTGGGAATGAAAAGAGAATAATCCTATTATCCGTTGGCCGATTCAGCAATGCAAAGAATTTTGACAATATACCGGAAATCTGCAGAAAAATACTGGAGAAAGGGATTCCGGTTGTCTGGTATCTGATCGGGTTCGGTACAGACGAAGCATTGATACAAAGCAAAATACAGGAAAACGAGATGGAGGAACATGTGATTCTTCTGGGGAAAAAGGAAAATCCGTATCCTTATCTTGCAGGGTGTGACTGGTATATTCAGCCATCCAGATATGAGGGAAAGGCAGTGACTGTGCGTGAGGCACAGGCACTTCACAAACCAGTGATTATCACAGATTATCCGACAGCAAAAAGTCAGTTGACTGATGGGTATGACGGTGTCATTGTTCCGATGGACAATGATTCCTGTGCGAATGCAATTGCAGAAATTCTGGAGAACGTGGAATTGAAAAATCGCCTGATACGAAATACCTATAAAGTGGATTATTCCAATAGAGATGAGATGCAGAAACTGTATGCATTGATGGGAGAGAGTCATGATACCTAAAATCATACATTATTGCTGGTTTGGAGGAGAAAAACCAGGTAAAGTATTGAAGTGTATCGAGAGCTGGAAACGATGCCTTCCGGATTATGAGATCATTGAATGGAACAGTGAGAATTTTGATGTATTTGCACTGCCGTATACGTCAGAGGCTTATAAAGCAAAAAAATATGCATTTGTAAGTGATGTGGCAAGAGTGAAGGCACTGTATGAATATGGAGGAATCTATCTCGACACAGATGTTATGGTATATGGAAAATTTGATCCTGTTTTACAGCACAAATGTGTCTTCGGCTTTGAGGAGGAACTGTATGTGGCTACCAGCTTTATGGCAGCGGAACCTCATCACCCTCTGATGAAGCAGTTTCTTTCACTGTATTCTGAATTGTCATTTTATGATAAAAATGGGGAAATTATTCCCGGAACAAATGTCAGTAAACTGACTAATTTGCTGCTGGAGAAAGGGTTGAAACGGGAAGACTGTTTTCAGACTTTGGAGGATGGCATTGTGGTCTACCCGCAGGAGTATTTTTCACCCTATGATTATGAAAACTGTATTCATCATAATACAGAGCATACCATATGCGAGCACCTTTTCTTTGTATCATGGCTGCCCTGGACAGCCCGATTCAAAAAAGGCATCAAACATGTGGCAGGTCCGCTGCTGGGAAAAGATAGAATGAACAGATTGAGGAAGATACTATGCCGTTAGTTAGTATTGTGGTGCCGGTTTACAAGGTGGAAAAATATCTGGAACGATGTGTAGAGAGTTTGAGAGGCCAAACGTTAAAAGAGATTGAAATTATACTGGTGGACGATGGCAGTCCCGATCGCAGCGGTACGATCTGTGATGAACTGCAGAAGCTGGATGAGAGAATCCGGGTGATTCATAAAACCAACGGAGGTCTAAGCAGTGCCAGAAATGCAGGAATGGCAGCAGCAACCGGAAAATACATAGGATTTGTCGATTCCGATGATGATGTAGAACCGGATATGTATGAGAAAATGTATCTGGCTGCAGAACGTGAGAATGTGGATTTTGTAATGGCAGATTACGTTCGCATACGGGAAGATGGCTCGAGATATTTGAAAACCCTGAAGATAAGGGAGGGTTTGTATAAAAAAGAAGATCTCCGTCAGGAAATCTTTCCGCAATTGATTATGGGAGAAGATCTGGATTATGGTCCGCTGTTGTCCGTGTGGCACTGCCTTTATCGCACAGAATTTCTTTGTGCAAACCATTTGCAGTTTGATGAAGAAGTGCGATGGTCAGAAGATAATATTTTCAGCGCAGTCGCCGGTTACTGTGCTGACAGTTTTTACTATCTGAAAGGTGCCGGGCTGTATCATTATCATCAGAATCCGGGGACGATCACAACCTCTTACCGGAAGGGTGCCTGGCAGATTTACAGCACAATGAATCGGCATCTGCATGATTTTTTTGACTGGGTGGAGGATTATGATTTCAGCCGCCAGTTGAAGCTGCATATGATTTATTACGCATGCAACAGTATTGGACAGGAATTTTGCCTGCCTGAGAAAGAGGCGAAAAAGGCGATCAGACAGATTCTGGAATCGGAACAGTTAAAAGATGCGTTTTCACATTGTTCCATGCCAAACGTAAGCTGGAAACTCAAGATACAGTTATATCTTATGAGATGGAGACAAACCGGTTTACTTTACCGCCTGAAGAAGTCGTAAGGATGGAGGAAATTTTCATGCCAAAAGTGTCGATTATCATTCCGGTGTTTAATAAAGAGAGATATCTTGCTGCAACCCTGGATTCTGTTCTGGAGCAGAACTTTTCCGATTATGAGGTGGTTGTTGTCAATGACGGATCAACGGATGAGAGTCCGGAAATCATAAAGTCCTATGAGGAAAAGGATTCACGCATCCGGTCAATCCATATTCCAAATGGAGGGGTATCTCATGCCAGAAATGTTGGCCTTGCTGCGGCAAAAGGAGAATGGATTCAATTTTTGGATGGAGATGACCTTATTGACAGAGAATATCTCGCCAAGGGAGTTCCTTTGACCGAGGGACAAGATGCAGAGATATTGTTTTCTAATTTTCAGATGATAGATGAGAATGGAAATCGTATCAAAGAAATTGTATGCACTTATCAGGGAAAGGCGGATCAGAGAAAACTTTGTCAGCAATTTATGACTGACCAGTATACGAATGGATTTTTCGGATATATTTCAAACAAGCTGATACGAAGATCTGTTTTGGAAAGTTCAAATGCAAGCTTTCCGGAACAAATTACTTTGGCGGAAGACCTGGATTTTTATGCGAAGGTATATCCGAAAGTTCAAAAAGCTTTTTTTGCAGATATAAACAGTTTTTCTTATCTGCAAACAGAGACAAATTATTTGAATAGTGATAGAATTGATTATTATAGTCAGCTGATTGTACGGATGGACATTCGGAGCTGGTTTTTGGAAAGTGGATTTTACGAACAGTATCAGCAAGTTCTGGATAAACAGATTACGGAATATGTGTTTTTCTCTCTTTTTCATGCGAGAGAGAATCAACAGAATGAACAGGAAATCTATAAAAAGATTACTGAGGATCAGGAAACAATGTCCTGCATTCATCCGGAATATCTGGAGGGATATGCAAGATGGATAACGGTTGCGGTAAAGAAGAAACAAGAAGGTGTTGTTATGTTATTGTTTAATGTCCGAAGGATGATTCGGAATGTATACAGGAGGGTACAAAATGGGTGAAATATTCCTGTATAATCACGGAGGCAGTGGAAATCACGGGTGTGAAGCACTGATCAGAACCATTTGCATGCTTCTGGAAGACAAACCGACCCTTTTTTCGGAGGCACCGGATCAGGATGTTCAATATGATTTACAGAATATTGTACAGATTTGTCCGGCGATTCAGTCCTATTCAAGAGTAAGCCCTGATTTTTTGAAAGCGTATCTTCAACTGAAGATACAGGGAAATTATTTTCCTATGGACATCCTTCCCTATAAGCAGAGCCTGAAGATGATAAAAAAGGGGGATGTGGAGCTTTCGGTTGGAGGAGACATCTACTGCTATGAAGATTATCCGAAATTTATAAAACTTCATGAGGTTATCTGTAATCGCGGATGTAAAACGGTGTTGATTGGATGTTCACTCGATGAAAAACTCTTTGAAGATCCAGTATTTGTAGAAGATATGAGAAGATATGATTACATATCAGCAAGGGAATCCTTGACTTATCGGTTGCTGGAGAAGGCAGGCCTTGATAACATCGGTTATGCACCGGATACGGCATTTGCGTTGCCAATCGAACAGCTTCCTCTGCCAGAGGGATTTCAGGAAGGAAATACGATCGGGCTAAATGTCAGTCCTCTGGTAGAACGAAAAGAACGCCGGAAGGGCTTGGTCTTTTTCAATTATGAAATGTTAATTCAATGGATTCTGGAAAATACAGATTGTTCCGTTGCATTGATTCCTCATGTGGTCTGGAAAGACAATGATGACCGCACGATTCTCGGGAAATTATATGAAAGATTTCGGGAGACGGGCAGAGTGGCGATGATACCGGATTGTAACTGTATGCAGCTCAAAGGATATATTTCACGCTGCCGGATGTTTGTTGGCGCCAGAACACATGCGACAATTGCGGCATATTCTACCTGTGTCCCTACGCTGGTGCTTGGATATTCCATTAAATCCAGAGGAATTGCCACGGATCTGTTTGGAACAGAGGAGCATTATGTAGTACCTGTTGAGAAACTGCAGGAAAGAGAAGATCTGACAAAAGCGTTTAGCTGGATGTGGAGAAACGAAGCGGTGGTCAGAAAAAGACTGGAAACGGTGATGCCGGAATATGTGGAAAGGACAAAAGATGTGCGAAATAAAATAGCATACTTTTGTGATAGGTAAATGTCTTGTTGTATTATTTTTCGGAACATAATGAAAGAGGAAATCACGCCGGGACGAAAGCCAGGAATGATGTAGAAACAATTCTGCAGAAAAACGGAGCAATACCAGTAAATTCCAATATATTTATATTGCGGAGCGATGAGACAGAAAACCATATTTATTCAAATATACAAAATCGTTTTGACTTGATACGGCTTTTTGGGGATTTGTGGAGAATTAAAGGAAAGAAAGTATTGATTCAGTATCCAATGCTGGCATTTGACTTTCAGAAAACTTATTTTGAAAAAATAGCAAAACATAATGAGTTGGTTTTACTGGTCCATGATTTACATAGTTTGCGTATTCCTGATGCGCAGAAACAAAAAGAAGAAATAGAATTACTAAATATAGCTTCTGCAATAATTGTACATAACCGATTTATGGAGCAAAAAATCAGATCTATGGGAGTTTTGGTTCCGAAAGTATATGATCTTGAATTGTTTGATTATCTATATGATGGAAAGAAAAATGAGAATTTTGATAGTAAAAACAGTATAGCATTTGCCGGGAATCTTTCAAAATCAGTATTTTTATCTGAACTTGTGGAAAAAAATCCAACGATTGAATTCCAGTTTTACGGAGTTGGATGGAATTCTGAATATCAGGGACAGAATGTTCATTATTGTGGAAATTTCAAACCGGAAGTGATTCCGGAAAAACTAAGCGCAAGATATGGACTGGTATGGGATGGAGACAGCGTGATGAGTGGGTCAGGAGCTCTGGGAGAATATACCCGAATTAATAATCCGCATAAATTATCATTATATCTGGCAGCTGGAATACCTGTGATTGTATGGAGAGAAGCTGCAGTAGCAGAAGTTGTGCAAAAATATGGGGTGGGAATTGCGTTGGAGCGGATTGATCATCTGGAAGAAGTTTTGGCGAATATTTCTGAGCAAAATTATAGTGAAATGAAACAAAACACAGAAAAAATCAGGGAGAAACTGATAAAGGGTGAATATTTGGAACGTATTTTAAAACAGTTGCAGTAGCAGAAAGGGGGAAGGTAGAGATGCCATCTCTTGTCAGTATTGTTACCCCATGTTATAACGGCGAAAAATATATTGGACGGTTTCTGGAGTCAATCATCCGTCAGAGCTATTCTAAACTGGAATTGGTTATCATTAACGATGGTTCTACCGATGAAACAGAAAGAGTAATTTATGATTATCAGGAAAAATTGGAGCAGCGCGATATCCAATTTGTATACCAATATCAGGAAAATGCAGGACAGGCTGCAGC
>JAQYOA010000234.1 GCA_028727605.1 Lachnospiraceae bacterium | reverse complement strand
TACAGCTGGAGCAACGAGGATAAGCTGATCAATAACTAATCAGGAATGTTCCCGACTTTAGGTGTAAGATAAGTATGAAAAAACAGGATTTTATCGACAATGAGAGAGTTGATGAAATCCTGTTTTTTGTATGACCTTTTGACTCTGGCATCATGATATCATTGTATCTGAAATTTCTTTAAAAACTCATAGACCGTCGTTTCCTTCAGGTCTCCTTCGTTACAGATCAATCCGATTCTCCTTTTTTCCAGTTCGATTCCCATTCCGACCTCGATAAGAGTTCCGTCAATGAGCTCTTTTTCGACAAATTCCCGGATAACGCACGCAATTCCCAATCCGATTTTTGCAAATTCAATCAGTAAATCCATCGTTGATACTTCCAGGATATTCTGAAGTTCAATCTGATTTTCCATAAGGGACTGACTGATCCATTGCCTTGTAATATTTTCTTCGTCCAGCATCATAAAAGTCGCTGAGGAATAAATTGTGTCATTGCCGTTTCGTATTTTCAGATTGTCCAGATACGCTTTGGTGGAGACAAATGTATCCTGAATAAAACGGATCGGATAGAAACAGAGTGCATCTTTTTGACTGGTCTCTCCGATCAGACCGACATCGATTTTCCGCTCTTTCAGTAGTTCCAGTGTTTTGTAGGTGGATTGACAGGTGATGGTTACTTTCACATGAGGATGTTCTGCGATAAATTCTTTCAAATAAGGAAGAAGAATGTATTTGCACAGAGTTGTGCTGACACCGATGCGAAGTCTGGTTATTCCAAGACGATGTTTTCTTTCCAATAATTCTTCTCCGGTTTCAAGGGAAGAAAATGCATCCTTCACATGACGATACAGAAGTTGACCATCTTCTGTAAGGGTAACTCCGCGGGAAGTACGGTGAAATAAGACAGTATTCAGACTTTCTTCCAGCTTTTGGAGCGATTTGCTCACAGCCGGTTGGCTGATGTAAAGTTTTTCAGATGCTCTTGAAATGTTGCCGCAATCGGCAGTTACATAGAAAATGCGGTAAAGGGAAAGATGATCAATCATATAAAGCCTTTCTATAATTACTGGTTATAATAAATATTATTTTTATGTATTAGTATTATATCATAAAATGTGCTAAGATAGAAACATCAAAAATCTCTGATAAAAGAGAAATCGATCAGGAGGAAACATATATCATGGGAATGACTATGACACAGAAGATTCTCGCACACGCAGCGGGACTTGATTATGTAGAAGCCGGACAGCTGATAGAAGCAAATCTGGATCTGGTACTGGGAAATGACATTACATCCCCGGTGGCTATTCATGAGATGGACAAATTCACAAAGAAAACCGTTTTTGATAAAGATAAGATTGCCCTGGTAATGGATCACTTTATCCCGAACAAAGATATTAAGTCTGCGGAACACTGCAAATGTGTTCGTGAATTTGCCTGCCGCCACGAAATAACAAATTATTTTGACGTCGGAGAGATGGGAATCGAACATGCACTTCTCCCGGAAAAAGGTTTGACTGTTGCAGGTGACGTAATTATCGGAGCGGACTCCCATACCTGTACGTATGGTGCTCTGGGAGCTTTCTCCACCGGTGTCGGAAGCACAGATATGGCAGCCGGTATGGCTACAGGAAAGGCCTGGTTTAAGGTACCTTCAGCGATCAGATTTAACCTGATTGGAAAACCGGCGAAATGGGTGAGCGGTAAAGATGTAATCCTGCATATTATCGGAATGATCGGAGTGGATGGAGCACTCTATAAATCGATGGAGTTTACCGGTGAAGGAGTTGCCAATCTGACGATGGATGACCGCTTTACAATTGCAAATATGGCAATTGAAGCCGGCGGAAAGAATGGAATTTTCCCGGTGGATGACAAGGCAATTGCTTATATGAAAGGGCATTCAAATCGTCCGTATCAGATTTTTGAAGCGGATCCGGACGCAGAGTACGACGAGGAATATACGATTGACCTTAGTCAGCTGAAACCTACAATTGCTTTCCCGCATCTTCCGGAAAATACAAAAACCATTGATGAGATCACAGAGGACGTAACGATTGATCAGGCTGTCATTGGTTCCTGCACAAACGGACGTATTCAGGATCTGCGCCAGGCGGCAGAGATTCTCAAGGGGCGTAAAGTAAAGAAAGGTGTACGCTGTATCGTAATACCGGCAACACAGTCCATCTATCTTCAGGCAATGGAAGAAGGGCTTTTGAAAATCTTTATTGAAGCCGGCGCTGTCGTTTCCACTCCTACCTGCGGACCGTGTTTGGGCGGTTATATGGGTATTCTGGCAGCAAAAGAACGATGCATCTCCACGACAAACCGCAACTTTGTGGGACGTATGGGTCATGTGGAGTCTGAGGTTTATCTTGCAAGTCCCGCTGTGGCGGCAGCAAGTGCAGTAACCGGAAAGATTTCTGCACCGGATGAGCTGGGATTATAAGGAGGAAGAGAATATGAAAGTACAGGGTACAGTATTCAAATACGGTGACAATGTTGATACAGACGTTATCATTCCGGCTCGTTATCTGAATTCCTCAGATCCTGCAGAGCTGGCAACACATTGTATGGAAGATATCGATCATGAATTTGTAAAGAAAGTACAGAAGGGTGATCTGATCGTAGCAAACAAAAACTTTGGCTGCGGTTCTTCAAGAGAGCATGCCCCCATCGCCATCAAGGCAGCAGGGGTATCCTGTGTCATTGCGGAGACATTTGCCAGAATATTTTATCGCAATGCCATCAATATTGGACTTCCGATCATCGAATGTCCGGAGGCAGCGAAAGCAATTGAAGCGGGAGACGATGTAGAGGTCGATTTTGACTCCGGTATGATTTATGACAAAACCAAGGGAACAAGTTATAAAGGACAGGCTTTCCCGGAATTTATGCAGAAAATTATCAGCGCAGAAGGTTTGGTTAATTACATCAACAGTCAGAAATAAAAGAAAATGAAAAGACAAAAATCCCGGGGTGTTTTCATCACTTCGGGATTTTTGGTAAGATCATTCAAAACAGGAAAAATTGTTAAAAAAATTGAAAATTTCTCTTGCTTTTCTTCTTTATTACTGTTATAATTCTTTTTGCAGTTGCGGGGTATGGCGTAGCTTGGTAGCGCGCACGGCTGGGGGCCGTGAGGTCGCAGGTTCAAATCCTGTTGCCCCGATTGTTACAGAATGAGCTGAAACGATGTTGAGTCGGTTTCGGCTTTTTTCTTTTTTGACGGAAAAGGAGGATTTTAAGATGAGTACAGAAATTCGAAAAATGCACGCAAATGACTATGAAGATGTTTACCGCTTATGGACTTCCTGCAAAGGAATGGGACTGAATAATCTGGATGACTCAGAA
Organism: Lachnospiraceae bacterium; assembly: GCA_028727605.1. Taxonomy (GTDB): domain Bacteria; phylum Bacillota; class Clostridia; order Lachnospirales; family Lachnospiraceae; genus Fusicatenibacter. The sequence goes on along the minus strand of JAQYOA010000234.1, from coordinate 5,611 downwards.
ATCGGAATTGGTAATTTTTTGAGGAGAAATCCGGACACCTGTTTCGTTGCAGCTGAATCCGGAAAAATTGTCGGAGCAATACTGGTTGGTTCGGATGGAAGAAGAGGATATATCTATCATACTGCGGTTCATCCGGATTTCCGAAAGAAAGGGATTGGGAGTCTGTTAGTGGAACAGGCAGTAAATTCTTTGAAAAAGATCGGCATTCATAAAGCAGCGCTTGTGGTTTTTAACCGAAATGAAAACGGGAATCAGTTTTGGGAAAAAATGGGTTTTACTGTGAGAGAAGATCTGGTCTATCGCAATAAAACATTAACAGAGATGGTAAGAATGGATACCTGAAAGTGCTATGAAATTGGCAGGAATTCCCGTAAAAACGGTTGACAGAACGAGGGAAAGATGATAACATAAGTCACAAGTCAGGAAAAAGCGAAGAAGAGGAATATTACATAGGATACCGGTTCCAGAAAGCTGTTGGTTGATGCGAAACAGCAGAAGGGTCCGTTGGAACTGACCTCGGAGCAGCTGCCCCAAATCGTTTCTGAGAGTAGGCGCAGACGGAATCCCACCGTTACAGGGGAAGGATATAAAGATTCTCTGATTGATCAGATTGGAATCCGTATCTGCAAAGTGTGCAATGCAGTAATAACATTCGCAAATCAAGAGTGGTACCGCGTAAGATAGGAGTATCTTTCGTCTCTTGTATCCGGACAGGATACAGAAGATGGAAGATTTTTTTTTACAGAAGAAAATCCACAAAAGCTGCATGAGACTGATATCGATTTTTCGTGCTTTGCACTTCCAAAATCGGCTCAAAATTTAATAAGTTCAGGAGGAATGAATCAGATGATGAATGTAAGCAAGTATCAGAGACAGTATTATATGCCGCCGGTTCCGTGTATGGATTGGGCAGCTAAGGACCACATTGAAAAGGCTCCCGTATGGTGTAGCGTAGATCTCAGGGATGGTAACCAGGCACTGGTGATCCCCATGAGTCTGGAGCAGAAAATTGAGTTTTTTAAACTTCTTGTGAAAGTGGGATTCAAGGAGATTGAGGTTGGTTTTCCGGCTGCATCAGAAACAGAATATGAGTTTCTTCGAACCTTAATTGATCAGAACCTGATCCCGGATGATGTAACAGTACAGGTACTGACACAGGCAAGAGAGCATATCATTCGAAAGACCTTTGAAGCACTGAAAGGATGTAAAAATGCCATTGTTCATGTGTACAATTCAACTTCCTATGCACAGCGTCAGCAGGTGTTTAAAAAGTCGAGAGAGGATATTCTCAAAATAGCAGTTGAAGGTGCAAAACTTTTGAAAGAACTTACAGAGGAAGCTGGAGAATCTTATCGTTTTGAGTACAGTCCGGAGAGCTTTACCGGAACAGAACCGGAATATGCATTGGAAGTGTGCAATGCAGTTCTCGATGTTTGGCAGCCAACCGCAGATCGAAAAGCCATCATTAACCTTCCGAGCACAGTGGAACTTTCCATGCCTCACGTATACGCCAGCCAGGTGGAATACATGAGTAAGAATCTGAAATACCGGGAGAATGTTGTTCTTTCTCTTCATCCCCATAACGATAGGGGATGCGGTGTTTCCGACGCCGAGATGGGTATTCTGGCAGGTGCAGACCGGATCGAGGGAACACTGTTCGGAAATGGAGAACGTACCGGAAATGTGGATGTAATTACAGTCGGAATGAATATGTATATGCAGGGCGTAGACCCGGAACTTGATTTTTCCGATATGCCGGGACTGTGTGAGGCATATGAGTCTTTTACCGGTATGAAGATTAATGAGAGAAGTCCTTACTGTGGTGCATTGGTATTTGCGGCATTTTCCGGTTCTCATCAGGATGCTATTGCAAAGGGTATGCACTGGATCGAAGAGAAGAAACCGGATACATGGACAGTTCCGTATCTTCCGATTGATCCAACCGATATCGGAAGAAACTACGATGCCGATGTTATCCGGATCAACAGTCAATCAGGCAAAGGCGGTGTCGGTTATATTCTGGAAACAAAATACGGTCTGAATCTTCCGCCTAAGATGAGAGAGGCCATGAGTTACACCGCAAAATCTGTTTCAGATCATCTGCATAAGGAACTGGTTCCGGAAGAAATTTTTGAGCTTTTCAAAGATACTTTCGAGAATGTTACTACCCCTTATAACATCAATGGCGTTCATTTCAGACAGCTTGCAGAGGGACGGATCGAAGCACAGGTAACCTCCAACTATGAAGGCGGAGAATATACAACAGTAACGGCAGAAGGCAACGGACGTTTGAATGCGGTCAGCAATGCATTAAAGAAAGCATACAATCTTCAGTATGATCTGATCAGTTATACAGAGCATGCACTGGAGCAGAGTTCCAGTTCCAGAGCAATTGCATATGTGGGAATTCGAAAACCGGATGGCTCGCTTTCCTGGGGAGCAGGTGTTGATCCTGACATCATCAGAGCGTCAATCGATGCACTCGTGACAGCGATTAATAATCGATAACTGTACAAAGGAGAAGCGAACTATGTTGTTTCGAAATCGAATTAAGTATACAAAACAGATGTTCCTTGAAATCTATCGTTTTGAACTGAAGCGAATCCTTTTGGTTCTGCGGATTTTAACCGGAGTCGGAACGGCTACTGCACTGGTTCTTTTCGTAAGAAATGCAGTAAAAACGTTTATTCGCCCGGGTGACTGTATCAATCTGGCCTTGTCAGCAGCTCTTTTTCTGATCAGTTTTCTGCTGCCGAATTTTATGGCGCGCTCACAGATGAAAAAGTGTAAAAAGAGCGGTCTTCTGGGAGAAAGAGTACTCAGATTTACGGATCGTGTGCTGACGATGACCTATGAAAAAGAAGGACGAAGCATTGATATCCCATTGGATTCCATGATAGGAATTAACGAATTTGAACATTATTTTCGTCTGAAAATCGATGGAAAAAGTACATTTCTTGCAAAAGAAGGCTTCGAACTTGGCGATGCGGCATCGTTTCTGGCATGGGCAAAAGAGAGAATTGAAGAGAATTTAAAGGCAATGGAAGAAGCAGAAGAAGATGAGGAATATTTGGAAGAAGAGATTCCTGCATTGGAAGATCAGACGGATGACGGACTGACAGAAGAAGAAACAAACGAAGAAATGGAAGATTCGGATGAAAACCCGGATTTGGAATCCGACAGGTAAAAACCATGAAATTTGGTGCACTGCCGTGATAAAGTTTGTGAGTTCTGCGGCTTTTTTCCGGTTGTTTTTTCCTATATAATCCAGTATAATAAAAATGCTTGTCATAAAGAACACAATGATTCTGTGAATGTGACGGCTTCAGAATGTGATGGAAACATCCGAAACGAGCATATAAGGAGAGAGTGACCATGGAAGTATTATACAAAAGTACAAGAGGCAAGGGTGAGACAGTGACGGCTTCCCAGGCAATTTTACAGGGACTGGCAAAGGATGGAGGTTTATTCGTTCCAACCTGCATTCCAAAACTGGATGTACCGATGGAAAAACTGTCATCCATGAGCTATCAGGAAGTGGCATACGAAGTGATGAGCCGTTTCTTTACAGATTTCACGGAAGATGAATTAAAAAACTGTATCACAAAAGCATATGATGATAAATTTGACACAGAAGAAATTGCGCCGCTGACCAAAGCAGAAGGGACGTATTACCTGGAATTATTCCATGGCGCAACCATCGCATTTAAGGACATGGCATTGTCCATTCTGCCCCATCTGATGACTGCTTCAGCCAGAAAAAATGGAGTCAAAAATGAAATTGTGATTCTGACTGCTACTTCAGGTGATACCGGAAAGGCTGCAATGGCCGGATTTGCAGATGTGCCGGGTACACGCATTATCGTCTTTTATCCGCAGCATGGTGTAAGCCCTGTTCAGGAAAAACAGATGGTTACCCAAAAGGGAAAAAATACACATGTGGTTGCAATTCATGGAAATTTTGATGATGCGCAGACCGGTGTCAAGAAGATATTTAATGATACAGAACTTGCAAAAGAGCTTGAGGCGGAAGGCTTCCAGTTCAGTTCAGCCAATTCGATTAACATCGGACGTCTTGTTCCGCAGGTGGTTTATTATGTATATGCCTATGCAAATCTTGTGAAAAATGGCGAAATTGAAGATGGTGAAAAAATCAATGTGACGGTTCCTACAGGTAATTTCGGAAATATTCTCGCTGCTTTTTATGCGAAACAGATGGGACTGCCGATTGCAAAACTGATTTGTGCATCAAATGAAAATAAAGTTCTCTTTGACTTTTTCCGAACAGGCGTTTATGACAGAAACCGTGAATTTATATTGACGTCATCTCCTTCCATGGATATTCTGATTTCCAGCAATCTGGAGAGATTGATCTATCGCATCGCGGGTGAGGATTCGGAGAAAAACGGTGCACTTATGGCCTCTCTTTCAGCAGGCGGTAAATATGAAATTACAGAAGAGATGCGTTCCTTACTGGACGACTTCTACGGAAACTATGCGTCGGAACAGGAAACAGCAGAAGCAATTTCAAAAATGTATCAGGATACAGGATATGTCATGGATACTCATACAGCAGTGGCGTCTGCTGTCTATGAGAAATACAAAGAAGAAACGAAAGATACTGCAACCAAAACAGTGATTGCATCTACTGCAAGCCCCTACAAATTTGCCCGCAGCGTTCTTTCTGCAATCGATTCTTCCTATGATCAGCTTTCTGATTTTGAACAGATTGATGAACTTTCACGGATCTCCAACACTGAGATTCCAAAAGCGATCGAAGACATTCGGACAGCACCGGTGCTTCATACGACAGAGTGTGATGTGGATGAAATGGATGGTATTGTAAAGAAGTTTCTTGGTATTTAAGGTTCCTGATATTTATAAAGCTGAATTAGGACAGGCAAGGCACATAATGTGCTTTGCCTGTTTGACTTTTACCAGGGGAGTATGGTATTCTTACCTTTAGTAAGACGTTAAGACGAAGGAGAGCAAAATGAACAGAAGACGATTTGAAGCTGCGCTGTCTGCAGCGATTGCAGCATCCGTTTTATTGCATGCACCTATGAGAGCAGATGCTGCTTCATTGACAGACGAGAACTCATCGGACAGTAAGATCGAATGTACCGTTGAGACAGAATATGAGGCTGAAATGCTCTCGGCACCTGCAAATGGATGGAAAAAGGAGAACGGAAACTGGTATTATTATCAAAACGGGAAACGGGTGACTGGTTGGCTGTTTTATGATGGATACTGGTACTATCTTGAAAGTGACGGCGTTATGTGTACCGGCTGGAAAAAGCTGGACGGAAACTGGTACTATTTCCATAATTGGGGCGGTGCTTACTGTAATACCTTTTTTGAATATGATGGATCTACCTATTATGCAGATGACCAGTGTGTGATGGCTGTTGGTTGGAAGAAGATCGATGGCAGCTGGTATTATTTCCGCAGCTGGGGAGGAATGTACCGGGATACACTTTTTGAATATGAGAACTATCTTTATTATGTGAACAATAGTGGTGTGATGCAGACCGGCTGGGAGAAGCTGGATGGAAACTGGTATTATTTCCAGAGCTGGGGCGGTGCTTACCGAAGTACTTTTTTTGAATAC
>JAQYOA010000233.1 GCA_028727605.1 Lachnospiraceae bacterium | reverse complement strand
AATCCATATATTGGCCATGATTCCCAGTGTTACGGGATCGAAGAACATCGTCTGGTGGGTGGAAAAGGTGACGGACTGCGCCTTCTGGAAGTGAATAACGGAAAAGGTCTGGAGATGACCGTTTCGCTTGACCGCTGTGCGGATATCTCGAGACTTCGATTCCGTGGGATCAATATGTCCTATTTTTCTCCCTGCGGATACGTGGCTCCTTCCTACTATGAGGGCAGGGGAAACGGCTGGCTGAAATCCTTTACCGCAGGTTTTCTGACCACCTGTGGACTGGAAGCGGTGGGCTCCCCCTGTGTCGATGAGGGCGAGGAACTGCCGCTGCACGGTTCGATTGCAAATATTCCGGCAGAACAGGCATACTGGCTGGAAGAAAACGGGGAACTGGTGATCCGTGCCGTGGTAAAGGATGAGGGCATTTTTTCCCGAAAGATGCGTCTGAACCGTGAATACCGGATCAGCTTGCAGGAAAATGTCTTTACAATCCGGGATACCATTGAAAATACCGGAGATACGGAACAGCCTCTGGAGATTCTGTATCATATGAATATGGGATATCCCCTTCTGGACGAGGACAGTATCGTAGAACTTCCTTCCAGTGGAGTGATTCCCCGTGATGAACATGCAGCGGAGGATATTGCGAACTGGATGCATATGGAAAAGCCCCAGGCAGGATATGTAGAAAGATGCTACTATCATGTCTTTCAGAAGGAAGGTAAAGCATCCATCTACCAGCCCAAGCTTGGACAGGGACTGGAAATCCATTTTGATCCGAAAGAACTGGACGGGTTTGTGGAATGGAAAATGATGGGTGTGCGGGATTATTGTCTGGGCCTGGAATGCGGAAACTGCTATCCGGACGGACGTGATGTCATGAGAAAAACCGGGATGCTGAAAAAGCTGCAGCCGGGTGAGAAAAAAAGATATGAAGTAACGGTAAAACTGCTTGATGAAAAGAAGTGAATCGTTCTATCTGAAACTGATTCTGAACGCAGTATGACTATGGAAAGCTTGAATTTTCAGCTGGTATTTTATAGAAAATTTATTTGAAAAAAGAGTGATCCGGCAGTACAATGCATAAAGTGATCGTAATCAAAGGAGAGAAAGAGAATGATTTATGTACTTTATGTGTTAGCGGGACTGGGAGCCGGAATTGTGACGGGACTGGCCGGGCTTTCCGCCGCTGTTGTTATTACGCCGGTGCTTGTAAGTCTGTGTGGCTGGGAAAGCTACAATGCGGTAACGGTTGCGCTTGCATCAGATGTCCTGGCAAGTTTATTGTCCGCGTATACTTACTATAAAAACAAAAATATTGACCTGAAAAGAGGAAGCCTGGTCACAATCACTGCTTTTGTTGGTACCGTGATAGGCAGTTACTGCGGCTACCTTTTCAGTCAGCAGAGTCCGGACGGACTTGGATATCTATCGATGCTGACAACCATATTTCTGGGAATCAAGTTCCTTGTAAGGCCGGTTACCGGTGGAAAAGATGCGGCTTCGGGCACGGAGCAGTCCGTCAAAAAAACAGCCCTTGCGATGTTTCTTGGCTGCGGAATCGGCTGGGTATGTGGATTTACAGGCAGCGGCGGAGGAGTATTGATGCTGACCGTATTTACGGTTGTTCTGGGATATAATCTGAAAGCTGCAGTGGGAACCAGTACGATGATTATGACGCTCGTGGCTCTTACGGGAGCAATCAGTCATGTATCAATGGGAGCACAGATTTTCCCGGTGCCGATGATTGTGGTCGTGGTATCCTGCCTGATCGGAGCAGTGGTATCGGCACGGTTTGCCAACAAATGTGAGATAAGAAAACTGAACCATGTGGTCGGTGTGATCCTGACGATTCTCGGTATTCTTACCATTGCGATAAAACTAATCTAGAGATCATTTTACATATATTTAACATCTGTTTGTCACATCCGTATTGTACTTTTTACAGTACGCAGTATAATAAAGAAGAACTTACAGCCCGCAGAGCGGGTGAACGATGAAATGCACGGGGGATAAAAAAATGTGGATGTTCTATGCGATTGGTTCTTCTTTCTTTGCCGGAATCACATCGATTCTCGCAAAGTGCGGAATCCGGAAAACAGATTCCGATGTGGCGACGGCCCTGCGTACGGTTGTCGTACTGATCTTTTCCTGGCTGATGGTTCTGATTACAGGGACGGGAGCGGGAATTACTTCGATCAGCAAAAAGACGCTTCTGTTTCTGCTCTTGTCAGGTTTTGCAACGGGAGCTTCCTGGCTTTGCTATTTTCATGCACTGCAAAAAGGGAATATTAATAAAGTTGTACCGATTGATAAGTCAAGTACCGTTTTGACGATTCTGCTGGCTCTTATTTTTCTTCATGAGGGAGTGACGATTCCAAAGGCAGTGTCTGTTGTTCTGATTGGTGTGGGTACCATGCTGATGATTGTGAAAAAAGAAGATCAGCAGGAAAAGAAGGAGGAAGGCAGTAAGGAATGGCTCATTTATGCTGTTCTGTCCGCGGTGTTTGCCAGTCTCACGGCAATTTTGGGAAAGATCGGAATTGAAGGTGTCGATTCCAATCTGGGTACAGCCATTCGGACCACGGTTGTTCTTCTGATGGCCTGGATGATGGTAGGAATAACCGGAAAATATCATCAGATCCGGGAGATTGAAAAGAAAGAGATGGGATTTATCGCACTGTCCGGACTGGCCACAGGAGCTTCCTGGATGTGTTATTACCGGGCTCTGCAGGATGGTCCTGCCAGCGTGGTGGTGCCCATTGACAAGTTAAGCATTCTTGTCACGATTGCATTTTCCTGGATCGTATTTCATGAAAAACTGACAAAAAAGGCGGCGGTCGGATTGATCTGCATTGTTGCAGGTACGATTTTGCTGGCAGTCATGTAAAACGATATGGAAAAACCTGTTTGGGTTTGAGGGATTCTTAAAAGAAGTCTATCAAACTTAAACAGGTTTTTTTTGTGTGTAAAATTGGTATAAACCAGTATATTTGCAAACTGTTTTTCAATGGAAGGATCGGATATAATATGATCAGTAATGTTATCTGAGCAGCTGTGTCAGGCGTGGATCAAATAGATTGACTCTGTGGAAGGTACCGTTTTTTGCTTTTTCGCTTTCCGTAAAAGTTACACTTTTGTTACGCTTCCTGTTATATGATATCAAAAATAACAGCTTGTGTGAATACGTTGAGGAGAAAAGTGATGAAGGGAAAACGTAAGAACGGAGTTTCCGTACTGCAGACAATTTTGATTATCCTGGCCGCCGCTTTTTTTATTGGTCTGTTTGTGCTTACGGGAGTGTCGAGGAACGTTAATATTATTGAAACCCGTTCTGACGGAGAGAGCGTCCAAATCCGGGATTATACATGGGAAGAACGTGAACAGGAGGGGGCGCCAACCGGCACAATCGAAGAGTATCGTTTCCGGATTCCGACGGATCTGATGTATGATACTTCTCTGTGCTTTTATGTGGTACATCAATACGTTCAGGTGTATTTGGATGGTGAGTGTATTTATTGTATGGAGTCATCCGGAGCGCTTCCGATGATTAAGACGCCGGGATGCAGCTGGGTGATGCTGCCCGTCTATCGTGAAGATGCAGGCAAAGAAGTTCGCATTGTCATAACGCCGGTGTACGACAATATCCGTAAAAGAACTGTGGAATTTCTGCTTGGTCCGAAAGAGAATGTTATTTTGAAACAGTTCCGGAAAGACTGGCTCCCTGCTGCAATCTGCGAATTGCTCATGGCAGCCGGCGTGATTCTGATCGGTTATTCCATTTATTACATTAAGATCTATAAACAAGGATGGGAATTGATTGATTATGGAATTCTGTCGGCTTGCATAGGAATCTGGCGCTATTTAGATATGCGTTCTGCATCATTTATGCTGCCGGATCAATCCGTTTTTCTGTTTTATGTCTCTGTCGGGACAATGATGTTTGGCATGATTCCGCTTATGATGTCTTTAAAGCAGAAAATAAGAAGAAACTTCGTGGATGGATACACGATCCTGGTTGCATTCCTGTGCATTCTTATTGTTGTACTGCAGCTGTTCGGTATTGCTGATCTGCGGGAATTTCTTTTTCCGATTCAAATTGTTTTTCTGGTTAGTCTTGCTATTATGCTGATCTCCGAGATCTCTTCCCAGAAAAAGAAAGGTTCGAAGACAACATTGAGAACGGTCACGATCTTTCTCCTGGCGATCGGATCGATGATGGATTTTATTGTGTACTATGTGAAACGCACTTCTGCAGACTCGTATTTTTTGCTGAGTGCACTGCTGCTTGTTTTTCTGGTTGCGGCGTTTTCCCATATGGTATATTATATCAGACAGGCACAGAAACTGGAAAAACAGGAAAATCAGATTGTGCAGAGCAGAGTTACTGCTATGGTGGGGCAGATTCGTTCCCATTTTGTGTTTAATATACTGAATGCGATCAGCGGAATGTGCAAATATGATCCGGAAAAAGCAGACCGCACGGTGATTTGTTTTGCCAGGTATCTGCGCACGAACATTGATATCATGCAGGAGGATCAGCCGGTTCCTTTCCGAACGGAACTGTCCCATCTGGAGGATTACATTGAACTGGAAAAAGTCCGGTTTGGCAATAAGATCCGATTTGAAAAAGAGATTGAAATGGATCAGTTTCTTATTCCGCTGCTGGTTCTGCAGCCGCTCGTGGAAAATTCCATTAAGCATGGACTGATAGAAAAGCCGCAGGGCGGCACCATTTTTCTGCGGACATGGAAAGAAGGGGAGACGGTTAAGATCTCCTTACAGGATGACGGGGTAGGGTTTGATGTGAACGTTGTAAAGGAGAAGGCAGTCGGCATTCCGAATGTTCGTTTTCGGCTGCAGTAT
>JAQYOA010000232.1 GCA_028727605.1 Lachnospiraceae bacterium | reverse complement strand
TAATGAAATACTGGAAGAAAAAACCAGAGAAGTTCAGGAGATTGTCTATGAATATCTGCCTGTGGAAGCCGGATTTGCATCAGAGCTGGCGAAAGCGATGAATTATAGTATGACTGCAGGCGGAAAACGGATCCGTCCGCTGCTTATGCAGGAATCTTATCAGCTTTTTGGCGGCAGGGGAACCGATGTGTATCCGTTTATGGCGGCGATTGAAATGATTCACACACATTCCCTGATTCACGATGATCTTCCTGCGATTGACAATGATGAATATCGCAGAGGAAGAAAAACGACGCATGTGGTCTTTGGAGAGGCAATGGGCGTACTTGCAGGGGATGCTCTGCTCAATTACGCCTATGAAACGGCACTAAAGGCGTTTGAGAAAACAGATTATCCAAAGGAATGTGTCAGAGCGCTGAAGATCTTATCTCAAAAAACCGGAATTTACGGTATGCTTGGCGGTCAGAGTGTTGATGTGACAAATGAAAAGCAAGGCCGGTTTACCGTAGATGAAGAAATGCTGAACTATATTTATGAGAATAAGACCTCGGCCCTGATTGAAGCGTCGCTGATGGCGGGAGCAGCCCTTGCGGGTGCCGGGGAAGAGCAGATCCGGCGGATGGAGCAGATCGGCTCTGATGTGGGTATCGCTTTTCAGATAGAGGATGATATCCTGGACATTACTTCCACAGTGGAAGAACTGGGGAAACCGGTGTTCAGTGATGAGAAAAATCAGAAGACGACTTACGTAACACTTTTTGGAGTGGAAGAGGCGAGAGCTAAGGCTGAATATCTGACAAATCAGGCAATTGAGAGACTGAATCAGACCTCTGTTTCCAACGAGAAAGCTTTTCTTACAAAACTGCTGGAATATCTGGTAGTCAGAAGAAAGTAAGGGACGATCTATGTTAGAAAAGATACAGAAACCAAATGATATAAAAAATATTCCGGCGGAAGATCTTCCGGCGCTGGCAGAGGAGATTCGCAGTTTCATCGTTGAATCACTCAGCAAGACGGGGGGACATCTTGCTTCCAATTTGGGTGTTGTGGAATTGACGATAGCTTTGCACCGGGTTTTTCATCTTCCGGAAGATAAACTGATCTGGGATGTCGGGCATCAATCCTACACACATAAGATTCTGACCGGACGCAAAGACGGATTTGCTTCGCTTCGAAGGGAGGGGGGCATGAGCGGCTTTCCAAAGCGGTCGGAAAGTGACTGTGATGTATTTGATACGGGACACAGCTCCACTTCCATATCAGCCGGTGTGGGATATGTAAAAGCAAGAGATCTGAAAAAGGAAAAGTATTCCGTTGTATCCATTATCGGAGACGGAGCGCTCACAGGCGGTATGGCTTATGAAGCAATGAACAATGCTGCCGGGCTGAAATCGAATTTCATTATTGTTTTGAATGACAATGAAATGTCGATTACGGAAAATGTGGGAGGAATTTCCACATACCTCTCCGGACTGCGTACTGCTTCTGCCTACACGGATCTGAAAATGGATGTTACCCGTGCATTGAATAAAATACCGGGAATCGGTCATGGTATGGTGGATGCCATGCGAAAGACGAAGAGCAGTATCAAGCAGATTATTATTCCGGGAATGTTTTTTGAAGACATGGGACTCACTTATTTAGGACCCGTGGACGGGCATAATATTCCGCAGCTGATCAAGATTCTTCAGGAGGCAAAACGCTTTGAAGGACCGATTCTTGTTCATGTCCTGACACAGAAGGGAAGAGGGTATGAGCCTGCAGTACGTCATCCGGCCAGATTTCACGGAGCAGGTCCTTATGAGATAAAGACCGGCCTGCCGTTATCAAAGTCAAATCCCAGCTATACAGATATTTTTTCAACTGTTATGCGAAAACTGGGAGACCGGGATAAAAATGTGGTGGCAGTCACCGCAGCTATGATGACCGGTGTAGGACTGAAGCGATTTGCAAATATGTTTCCGGATCGCTGTTTTGATGTAGGAATCGCAGAAGAGCATGCGGTAACGTTTGCTGCCGCTATGGCGCTTGGAGGAATGAAACCGGTTGTTGCGATTTATTCTTCGTTTCTCCAGAGAGCCTATGACCAGATAATGCATGATGTCTGTATGCAGAATCTCCCTGTGACTTTTGCAATTGACCGTGCAGGGCTGGTGGGCGCGGATGGGG
>JAQYOA010000231.1 GCA_028727605.1 Lachnospiraceae bacterium | reverse complement strand
ACCTTTCATAGTATCCGAGAAAGTAAGCACCTTTTGTGTATTCCGGTCATACACTCCCCGGAACTTCTTTCCGGAACCGATCGGCCAGTTTATCGGACAGGTGGCAATCCCCAGTTCTTTTTCAATGTCATCCAGAAGTTCGAACGTGTCATTGGCATCACGGTCCATCTTATTGATGAAGGTGAAAATAGGAATATGACGCATCACACAGACTTTGAACAGCTTTCTTGTCTGTGCCTCAACGCCTTTCGAAGCATCAATTACCATAACAGCAGAATCCGCAGCCATCAGTGTACGGTACGTGTCTTCCGAGAAATCCTGATGTCCCGGTTTATCCAGAATATTAATGCAGTAACCATCATAATTAAACTGCAGCACAGACGAGGTAACGGAAATACCACGTTCTTTTTCGATCTCCATCCAGTCGGAAACCGCATGTCGTGCAGTAGCCTTTCCCTTAACAGAGCCCGCCAGATTGATAGCTCCTCCATAAAGCAGGAACTTTTCTGTCAGTGTCGTTTTTCCGGCATCCGGATGGGATATGATGGCAAAAGTACGGCGTTTTTCAATTTCTTTTGTATAATCAGGCACGGTTATTCTTCTCCTTTAATGTGCATAATAATAGCTTAACTGGAGCCCGCAAAAAGCTCATGATACATTTTAGTATATGGCGGCTGGGGTGTCAAGGGCGGGGTGAGAAAATCCCCTTTCCGTCAAAGAAGCCGCGGATCAATGTTCTGTGATTTTTAAGAACAGTTGATGCACGCGGCACTTGTCGTCCCTTTTCCCGGGTCTTTTTCACTTACCTATTTTTCCTCTTCCATCCCGCTTGGACGGGGCAGATACGGATAGAGTTCTTCATAAAATTCGATTTCCGCCTCTTCCTCCGGCAAAGCCGGAATCAGACCGGTACAGTCTGTGGCAGAGGTGATTTTCAGATCATCCTCATTCTCGTAACAAAAATCCATGGAAACTCCTTTCGATGCATCGTTTTCTCATTCAGTATGTCTCGTTTTTCCATCTTTATACATCGGTTTTTCATTTCCAGTTTTATTTTTCTTAACGACTCTTCGCCAGTTCTTTCATAATCCAGGCATACACTTTCTGGTTTTTTTCTTCCCAGTTACGGCATATGGTAATAGCAGCCTCCTCCGTCGGCACCTGAAAGGTCATCTCAAAAATCGTCGCTTTCTTTTCCTTCACCTGACAGCGAACCTCATAGTCTCCGCCCGCCGTTTTATAATAATCGGCATTCGTAGAAGTTTTCTTTCTCAGCTCATAGGAATGCTCCTTCAGATAACTTTCCACTTCTCTGCGAATATCAGAAGAAATTTCGTTTTCAAAAAAAGACAGTGTCTTCTTCCCTTCTTCTGTGATGTGATAGTAGGTTGTATTCCGTACTTTTTCCACCTCAATCAGACGCGTGTCCACCAGATCACTTAAAACTTCCTGAAGATGAAAGTAGTTTGTGTATCCTTTTTCCAGAATACAGTCGGAAATCTGCGTGTTTGTCAACGGAAAATCCACATTCTGAAGCATATATAATACAATCAGCTTGTACAGCGTAAACGAAGATTCAATCATGAAAATTACCTCCCTTTTCTCCGGGAATGTCAGCAGTTACACTTGATAATACAGGCCCTGACATGCATTCTGCAGTTTCATCTGATGATGCAGCTCATTGAGTACTGTCCGCTTTGCCTGACTCCACAGCGGTGCAATCAGAAGCTCCCCCGGACCGTCTCCGGTCAGCCTGTGAATCACCAGATCCGGACGCAAATGCGTGAGACAGTCAATAACAAGCTGCAAATACTGTTCTTTTGTCAATACTTCAAATTTTCCGGCAAGATAATCCTCTGCAAGATCGGTTCCCCGCAGAACGTGGAGAAGCTGCAGCTTAATCCCGCTGACAGGCTGTTGATTCAGATAGTCCATCGTCTGAAGCACTTCTCTCTCACTCTCTCCCGGAAGTCCAAGAATCGTGTGGACGATCACCTGAAGATTTCTCCTTTGAAGTTCCCGCACCGCCTCTTCAAAGCAGGACAGTTCATATCCCCTCCGGATATAGCGGGCTGTCTGCTCATGGATCGTCTGAAGGCCCAATTCTACCCACACCGGTTTGATTCGGTTGATTCGATCAAGGAGCTCCAATACCTCACTTCCCAGACAATCCGGTCTGGTTGCCACTGAAAGGATTACCACCTCCGGATCACTGATCGCCTCCAAGAAAATCTTTTCCAGATAAGAAACCGGTGCATAGGTATTGGTATATGCCTGAAAATACGCGATAAATTTTCGTACCGGCCTTTTTTTCTTCACCAATGCCTTCTGAGATGCAATCTGTTCCGGAACGGATAGGCTGCGATCGGCTGCAAAATCTCCGGAACCGCCCGCACTGCAGAAAATACAGCCCCTGTCTCCGCACGTTCCGTCCCTGTTTGGACAAGTCATTCCTCCATCCAGTGACAGTTTATACACCTTTTCCCCATAACACTCTTTCAAATATGCATCCAGTGAATAATATGGCCTTCCCTGATACCCTGCCATGAAACTTGTCTCCTGTCATTCTTCAATTTCTAAATCCGCATTGACAATCGGTTTTTCTTATCATTCTCTACCA
>JAQYOA010000230.1 GCA_028727605.1 Lachnospiraceae bacterium | reverse complement strand
GAGATCTGTTTCTCTCCTTTCCCAATCAGATTCACTATTACCATGACTGCTGTCCCTGCAGCGGCTATCTGATTATTTTTTCTCACAGTCTGTTTGGGGAATTAAAAGAATTGTTTTTATCCAACGTGCCCGTTTCTTCTGTTGTCAAGAAAGAACAGCTTACTCCCCGGATTTCGCTCCTTCTGGAGAGTCTGACAAAACAGAACAATTCCGAAAATTCTTTTGACCGGATTGCCGCCAAAGGTTATCTGCTCGCCCTGCTCGGCGAAGTACTGCCCTGTATGACCTTAAAGCCTAATACTTCCAGCATGGACAGTATCCGAAGTATCCTTACCTACTGTTCCGAGCGCTACACGGAACCGCTGACGCTGGAAATTCTCGCGCGTAATCTGCATTTGAGCAAATATTATATCTCGCACATTTTTACGGAACGCATGCAGATCAGTTTTCCGGATTTTATCAACAATCTGCGGATTGAACACGCCTGCACTATGCTGGAAAAAGATACGAACATCACGGAAATCGCCTTTTCCTCCGGTTTCTCCTCTGTGCGCACCTTCAACCGGGCTTTTTCCAAATATATGCATATGACACCCAGAGAATATATGAAGCAAAAGGAAACACTTCCGGCAAATTTTCTGGTTTCCTGAAGCTTTTATATCAGCACCAGCCTTTCGAAAACAACCGGTCTCTTTATGACAAAAAAGAAGCGGCATATCCCAGATGTGATCCTGTCACAGGCGGAACTGCAGCTTCTTTTCTTATTCTTTATAACGATGATTTTCTTTTTTACAGATACTTCTTCAATTCTTCTGCCTTGTCCAGTTTCTCCCAGGGAAGATCCAGATCGTTTCTTCCGAAGTGACCGTAAGCAGCCGTCTGTTTGTAAATCGGACGGCGCAGATCCAGCATCTTAATGATACCGGCCGGACGCAGATCAAAATTCTCACGGACGATATCCGTCAGCTGATTGTCTGACAGTTTTCCGGTGCCGTAAGTGTCAATCATAATGGAAGTCGGATGAGCTACGCCGATCGCATAGGACAGCTGCACTTCACACTTGGAAGCCAGACCTGCTGCGACAATGTTCTTTGCCACATAGCGGGCTGCGTAAGCAGCGGAACGGTCCACCTTCGTGCAGTCTTTGCCGGAAAATGCTCCGCCGCCGTGACGGGCATATCCGCCGTAGGTATCTACGATAATCTTTCTTCCTGTCAGACCGGAATCTCCGTGAGGACCGCCGATTACAAAGCGTCCGGTAGGATTGATGAAGAACTTGGTGTTTTCATCTACCATTTCGTTTGGAATGATCTCATCAAACACATATTTTTTGATGTCCTCATGGATCTGTTCCTGCGTCACTTCCGGGTTGTGCTGAGTGGAAAGGACAACCGCATCCAGACGGATCGGTTTTCCGTTTTCGTCGTACTCTACTGTAACCTGGGTCTTGCCATCCGGACGAAGATAGGGAAGGGTACCATCCTTTCTTACCTTTGTCAGCTGACGTGCCAGTTTATGTGCCATATAAATCGGATACGGCATATATTCCTCTGTCTCATCGGAAGCAAAGCCGAACATCATACCCTGATCGCCTGCTCCGATGGCATCAATTTCCTCATCGCTCATAGTATTCTCTTTTGCTTCCAGCGCCTTGTCAACACCCATTGCGATATCAGCAGACTGCTTGTCAATTGCAGTGATAACTGCACAGGTATCTGCATCAAAACCGTACTTTGCACGGTCATAACCGATCTCACGAACGGTATCTCTTACGATCTGCTGAAAATCGATATGTGCATTGGAGGTAATCTCTCCCATAACAACTACAAGTCCGGTCGTCGTAGAAGTCTCACAGGCTACACGGCTCATGGGATCCTGTGCAAGCAGTGCATCCAGAATCGCATCGGAAATCTGATCGCAGACTTTGTCCGGATGGCCTTCGGTAACGGATTCGGAAGTAAACAGTCTTTTTTCCATTCTTTTTCTCCTTTTTTCTTTTGCTCTTCTTCTCAAGAATTCTATCACGTCGATTCACCTGTCAGTACGCAAACCTTCCAACGTTCACATCTCATCTCAGGGTAAATTTAAAAAGGTCCGCCAAAAAGCGGACCTGAATAACGATGTTCAAATCCCCTTATTGTTCGAAATCTTCGCTCAGGCTGGCACCTTCCCATCCCAAACCATTCAGGTCAAAGACAGGGGTTGCCGTGGTTTCACAGATCCTATGTATCTCCACCACTCTGAATAAGAGAAAAGCAACTATAAAATATATGATATTTGTTCCTCTGATACACTACCGCAAAACCTATTATTCGTCAAGGGGATTTTCTCATAAAAGAAGAAAAATGTAACATTTCCCAAAAACTGTCCTATTTTCTCCGTAAATCTCTCTTAATGCCACTCCCAGTTCCGTACTTCTTCCAGATCCTGGCCGTACTCGGCAATGTACTGCTTGTGCTCACTTTGCATACCATCCATGATACGTCTGTTTCTCCCGGACACAAAAAACAGACCGTCAGGAGTCCTCTTTCCAAACAGTCTGTTCTCTTTTTTCACTAAGCTCTCAGCTTAAATTTGCGGATTTCTTTTTCACTGTTCACACGCTCAATTTCTGCTCCGAGCATCCGAAGTTTTCCGTCAAAATTTTCATATCCGCGAAGAATATAAACAATATCATCCACCACAGTCACACCCTCTGCAGCAAGTCCGGCAATCACAAGTGCCGCTCCCGCACGAAGATCCGGCGCGGATACCTCTGCGCCTGTCAGACGCTCCACTCCGTCGATAATCGCTGTATTTCCCTCAACCTTAATGCTTGCACCCATTCTCGCAAGCTCGTCCACATATTTAAACCGATTCTCGAAAATCGTCTCTGTCACAATACTGGTTCCGTTTGCCAACGCCAGAGTCACCGCAATCTGAGGCTGCATATCCGTCGGATAGCCGGGATACGGCTGTGTCTTAACATGAGTTCTGCCCAGACGTTTGCTGGCGCTGACTCGAATCGCATCATCAAATTCCTCCACATCACAGCCGATCTCTTCCAGCTTTGCTGTGGTTGCCTCAAGGTGCTTTGGAATCACATTCTTAATCAGCACATCGCCTTTTGTTGCTGCTGCCGCAAACATAAACGTACCTGCCTCGATCATATCCGGCACAATGGAATAACAGGTTCCATGAAGCGTTTCCACACCTTTGATGCGGATCACATCCGTTCCCGCTCCCTTGATGTTTGCTCCCATGCTGTTCAGGAAATTGGCTACATCTACTACGTGAGGCTCTTTCGCCGCATTTTCAATCGTTGTATTGCCGCGGGCCATCGATGCCGCCATCATAATGTTAATTGTGGCTCCAACCGATGCCATATCAAGGAAAATATGGCTTCCGTGCAGATCGGCTGCACTTGCGACAATGGCTCCGTGACTGATATTCACCGCAGCTCCCAGAGCACGAAATCCCTTCAGGTGCTGATCAATCGGACGGCTTCCGATATTGCAGCCGCCCGGAAGGGGTACTTCCGCTTTTTTATACTTGCCAAGCAAAGCTCCCAAAAGATAATAGGATGCTCTGATCTTCTTTATATATTCATAATCGACACTGAGACCGCCGATTGTAGACGCATTCATACGCACCGTGTGACGATCAATCCGCTCCACCGTTGCACCGATTTCCGCAATTGCTTCCAGAAGTACATTGATATCGCTGACATCCGGAAGATTCTCAATAAGCACTGTCTCATCTGTCATGATTGCAGCCGTAAGAATCGCAAGCGCTGCGTTTTTGGCTCCCCCAATTTCCACTTCGCCTACAAGAGGATTTCCCCCTCTGATCACATACTGTTCCATAAGTTCACCTCATGATTTTCTTTTTCCTACTGTTATACAGAGAACAGCCAGATAGCTGCCTTGATTCATCCATTCCCTATAATCCCTTATTATGTCTGTCCCAATCTGATGAAATAACGTCCATGCTGATCCGATCTTTCCCCGCTGATCACATCAGCTTTCTTCTATCTTAACTCAATTCTAATACTTTGTAAATAAAATTTAAGATTTTCTGCTACATACCAAGTTCATCCCGGATCGCCTGCAGTGTAGCCTCAATATCTTTGTTTTCCTCATCCACCACAAGATCCGCATATTTTTCATAAAGACAGACTCTTTCCTCATAGAGCTCCTGCAGGGTCTGACCTTCTTTTAATACAACTCCGCGGCCCTTAAGATTTCCCAGCCGCTTCTTCAGTTCTTCATAGGAGAGTTTCAGATAAACGATGGTGCCGATTTTCTGAAAATGTTCCATCGCTTCCTGTCCGTAAATCACACTGCCGCCCGGAGCAATGACACAGCGGTCAGCCTCCAGAGTCGCATTGACCTCATTTTCAATCTCAAGAAATCTCTCGTCTCCTTCCTCCGCGATGATTTCTCTTAACAGTCTGTTTTCTTTCTTCTGGATCACAAGATCCGTATCTACAAATTCGTATCCCAGCGTCTTAGCCAAAATAACACCGATACTGCTTTTACCCACACCGGGCATACCTATTAATATAATATTCCGCTTATTCAAATTCATACCTCTTCTTTTTCAATTTG
>JAQYOA010000229.1 GCA_028727605.1 Lachnospiraceae bacterium | reverse complement strand
AGCTGCTCTGAGAAATCCGAACTGATCTCGTCAGCAAAACCGGAAATTTGAATCTTATTCTTCATATGACTGCCTCCTGCGTTGTTTTTCATACTAACACAGTATAACACTTTCTTTTGGTTTCCTTGAGCACAATTTTTGTGCAAACCAGCAAATATATTGCTTTTTCTGCTTTTTCATTTGTGATTTTTATAACAAAAAGGACCTCTTTTCAAAAAAAGAAGTCCAAATTCTATCCATTTTTGTTATTTTACTCTGATTTCTTTTATATATTCTGTCGGTGTCATACCCACTGTTTTCTTAAACAGACGGCGAAAATAATTCACATCGTAGATACCGCATTCCGAAGCGATATCCTGTATCTGAAGATTGGTTGCATTGAGCATCTCCAGAGAACGGCGAATGCGCTGCTGATTAATATAGTCCGTGATGGTCATTCCCATCTCTTTTTTAAAAAGAGTCGACAGATAACTGGCGTTAACAGAATACTCTGATGACAGTTTTTTCAAAGACAAATCACCGGACAGGTTCAGATTGATATGGTTCACTACTTTCTGAATCACAGGTGAGTGACCGCGCAGTGAATAATTCTTCACCAGCATACAATACTTGCGGATCATCTCATCCATCATCTTGTCAGTCTCTCTCCGGTCATTGATATTTTCAATCCGTTTTGCCATTTTGGTTGAGAGTCGGTCCACATGAACCGGATGCACACAGGCTGCTTCCGCTGCTTTCCGGCACAGTGTATTGACACTGATCATGATATTTCGATAATCACGAAGCGGATCTTTGTAACGGCCCCGAAGCCGGAATTTCCGAAGCTGTGATGCACAGCGAAGTGCTTCTTCCGTATTGCCGTTCACAATCTGTCCGAGAAGCAATCCCTCTGCCGCATAGCGCTGTTCCACCATCTCTGTGGAAAGCAGCCCTTCCTCCGCGCCTCTCCATTCTCCCCGCTCCAAATCTGTCCTGGATATGTATTCCACCTTCACATGGATCCCGTCACCGTAAAGAATCTCCGCCATGGTAACACATAATTCTCTCCACTGACCAAGATTTGAGATAACAGGAACCGCATGATAATACTCGTTCAATTCCTGCTTATAATCATTTGGAATTCCCCTGATCTCCATCAATTCACCGAGTTTAATATCATTCATATATCCGTCACGATACGGCCCGAGAAGAATAAACTCTCCGTACTGCCGCTCACTTTCCGGTATCGGGATAATACAATATTCTGTATCAAAATAATCCTGCAGATAACAAACTACACCACTTTTCACACTCCGGTATATCCAACGGAAAAATTCTTCCTTCTCTCCTGACATCAGCAGTGTCCTGCGCACTCCCATATCGAACTCAGGAATTTCCTCTTCTCCTGATCTGACAACCGTCATCCCCACATTGCTGCAGGCTACCATTTTTTTCATCATTTCCAGAAAATCTACAACCATACGCCCTCCGGTTCTCCACTGACCTTTGCACCCGGTGGAAGCAAACATCATCACAATCCCAATGAAAAGCAATTATACTACATCACCCCAAAAATGGAAAGCGTTTCCAATTATCGTGCTTAATTTACCAAAGATGAAACCTTCTGCAGGGCAGGTAATCATAATTCTTTCCTAAATTGTTATACTGAATTATATCACAAATTTCGACACATTGCCAGCTGTAATCCATTGTTGTCTGATTGCATTTCCAATACGATGATGTTAAAATAGAGGCATCATAATGAAATGGAGGTAACTTATGAATAATTACGTGCTCAGCTGCTGTTCAACCGCTGATTTGTCGGAGGAGCATTTCCGCAGCAGGAATGTTTCTTATGTTTGCTTTCATTACAAACTGGACGATGTAGAGTACAGCGATGATCTCGGTAAAAGTATGCCCTTTGATAAATTTTATGCTGCTATGGCAAACGGAGCTATGACGCAGACTTCACAGATCAACGCGGATGAATTTGAAAAATATTTCGAGTCCTTCCTGAAAGAAGGAAAAGATATTCTTCATGTCACCCTCTCTTCCGGTATTTCAGGCGTACTCAATTCTGCCATGATTGCCAAACAGGAGCTGGAAGAGCGCTATCCGGATCGCAAGATTCTGGTTGTCGATTCTCTTGGAGCCTCTTCCGGATATGGCCTTCTGATGGATCAGCTTGCTGACCTTAGAGATGAGGGAAAAACAATTGAAGAAGTTTACGAGTGGACACTTGCACACCGTCTGAATCTGAATCACTGGTTTTTCTCCACAGATCTGACTTTTTATATCCGCGGCGGCAGAATTTCCAAAACCGCAGGCTTCATCGGAGGTCTTTTAAATATCTGTCCGCTGCTTGATGTAAATAACGAAGGGAAACTGATCCCGCGCTTTAAAATCCGTACAAAGAAAAAAGTAATACGGGCAATTGTCGATCAGATGGAAGCAAATGCCTGGAACGGTCTGGATTACTCCGGAAAATGTTATATTTCCCAGTCAGCCTGCTACGAAGATGCAAAAGAAGTGGCTGATTTGATTGAACAACGGTTTCCGAAGCTTTCCGGTAAAGTGGAGATCAATCATATCGGCACTACCATCGGAAGCCACACCGGTCCCGGTACTGTAGCACTCTTCTTCTGGGGCAAAGAACGAACAGAATAACGCAAATCAAAAAAGTGCCGCTGATACGGCACTTTTTTCATGGAGCATATGGGATTCGAACCCACGGCCTCAACAATGCGAATGTTGCGCGCTCCCAACTGCGCCAATGCCCCATGACCTTATTATAGCACTGAATATCCGAATAGAAAAGAACAAAATCAGATATTTCGAAACACCCAAAGATCTCTGATCTGATCGGAAATCTCATCGTAATCCCAGAGTTTCTCCGAGTTTTCCTCCTAGGCTCTGCTTTATGAATTGTATTTTTTCAGAACCAGAGCTCCGTTTTCTTTTTCAATCTGATATCGAATAATTTCATCCTTTCCAAAATCATCCTGCAGCTGTGCTTCTACCATTTCCTCACCGGTCACCTGAAGGTAAACCTGGTACTCCAACACTCCGGGTTCATCGATCTGATAATATCTCTTTTCGTCACTTGCGAGCATGCGTACACTGGAAGCCTCCATCTGACGTTCTTCTTCCTGATAACGGATTGTCACCTGAAGCATTGCCTCATCTGTTTTATTTTCAATCACCAGATTATAGCCCATAATCCGTGCAGAGTTCTGATCACGGTTCACTGTATACTGTGCATACACAACGCCGGTCAAAACCGCGGCAAGAATGACAGTCAGAAATCCGACCACATATTTCTTCATACGTTCTCCTTTCCCCTTTACAGCAGGTTTTCCATCGCCTGAAGAATTTCCAGACTTTTCATTTTTCTGTCAAGATACCGGTTCAGATAGGCATTCATCAACTGCTCTAATTCCGACAGGATTTCCTCCGTCACAGTAAATGCATACAGCTTCTCCATCGGAACCGAAATAATGTACTGGCAGGCCAGAATCGTAGCTGCCCGAAGCGGTCTGGGATCCTTTACTCTTCCCGCACATTCTTCACAATAAACGGCACACTCCCGCATGGAAAAAACTTTTAGTTTTTCCCTGCCGCCACACTCCTGGCAGCAAAACATCTGAGGAGCCTCCCCATTCACCGTCAGCGTACGCAATTCATAGATCCTGCGAATCAGTCTTGGATCCATTTTCCCTTTACGAATCGCATTCACAGAAATGTAAAGCAAATTCAGCATCTGTGTCTCATCGTTTCCCTCCTGACCGAAATAATCCGCCAGTTCCAGAAAGTAAAATCCGTAATAAATCCCGGGCTGCATGGCTGTCAGATCCTGAAAGTATTCTTTGATCCGGGCACTTCGCATCGTATAGCTGTTTCTTCCCTCATAAACTTCAAAGACGCCAAAGGCAAAAGGGGTTGTCGCAGCCAGCAGCGGACTCCGGGGCCTCCTGGCCCCGCGAGCAAAAGCAGTAATTTTACCGCGCTCTCTGGTCAGAAGTACAATTCTTTTATCGTATTCTCCAATAGGCATCGCAGAGAGGACCATCCCTGTTACCTGTACTTCCTCACTCATCGCTGCACTTCCTGTCCTCCCATCCCCGACACCGTTCTGCAATTATTCGTCAAGCTTTTTCCTGTCATAGCCAAAATTCCGGATCAGGAAATCACTGTCTCTCCAGTCTTTTTTCACTTTGACCCAAAGCTTTAAATTTACCTTCTGCTCAAGCATCTGTTCTATCTCATAACGGGCATTGCTTCCGATTTTTTTCAGCATGGCTCCCTGTTTCCCGATAATGATTCCTTTATGAGAGTCTCTTTCACAGATGATTGTCGCGTCAATGTCCACAATCTGACCGCCCGGACGTTCTTTCATCTGGTCAATCACAACCGCTATTCCATGAGGGATTTCTTCGGAAAGCGCATACAGCGCTTTTTCCCGAATGACTTCTGCTACAATCTGGCGCATCGGCTGATCCGTAATTGTATCCTCATCATAAAACATCGGTCCATACGGAAGGTACTTCAATATACAGGGAATAATCTCTCCCGTATTTAATTTGCGCAGTGCAGAACAGGGAATAATCTCGGCAAAATCAAATAGTTTACGATACGTATCGATAAATTCAAGAATTTCTTCTTTCTGAACCGTATCTGTTTTGTTGATAATCAGGATCACCGGCGTGTTCACGGTGCGAAGCACCTCTGCAATGTGGCGCTCGCCGGCACCGATAAAATTGCTCGGTTCTACCAGCCAGAGAATCACATCCACTTCTTTCAGCGTGCGTTCCGCCACATCCACCATGTATTCTCCCAGTTTGTTCTTCGCCTTATGGATTCCGGGCGTATCGAGAAATACGATCTGACCCTCTTCGCAGGTGTAGACTGTCTGGATCCGGTTTCTGGTCGTCTGCGGTTTCTTTGAAGTGATTGCAATTTTTTGTCCGATCAGGTGATTCATCAGTGTCGATTTTCCCACATTCGGTCTTCCAATCAGTGCAACAAACCCGGATTTATAATTCTCGTTCATTGTATCCTCCCTTACAGATTCTCTACCGCACCAAAAATCTCTTTTTCTTTTTGAATCGCTGCCTCACTGCCAATCACACAGATATTGTTCTGTGCAAGCGCAGCTTCCACCAGATCGGCCAGCGCACGAATGTCTTCCGGCTCTGCATTTAGAATTTCTTCTCTCTCTCTCTGAAGATCCTCCCGGGTAATTCCGTTAAACCATGCACTTTCTGACATCTGTCCTTTTGCAGCCGGATTCATTGGTACATCCAGTTCACTGATCGTTCCAATAATATACTTGGTCATCTCCCTTTCATCTGCATCAAAGCTCCGAATATAGTCTGCAATTCCGCGATAAACCTCCAGAGACTTTCCAAGATTCGGATCCCGGTAGGATGAGATACAGGCATCACCGCTGCGTCCAAAAGATCCCCCGCATCCATAGGCTCCACCCTTCACGCGGATATTGTTCCAAAGATAATCATAGCTTAACATAACCCGCAGAATGCGAAGTGCACCGGTATAGGAATAGCCGGCCTCTTTGAAGTTTCCGCAAAGTGCCACATACTGTACCTGACCGGAAGTCTGAAATGCTTCGTTTTTCTGAACCAGATGATAACAGATATTTCCCGGTACCACTTCTTCCGTATATAAGCTTTCTTTCAGCCTTTTCACTTCTGTTTCAAGCGCTTCCATTCCGCTTTCGTCTGCAGTGTAGGAAATAATCAGATTTTCCGGACGGAAAATATACGGCAGCAGTTTTTTCAGGTTCTCTTTCAATTCCTCTTTCTTCTCCTGGAAATGTTCTTCCAGATCTTTCACAAGATAGTAATAGCTGATTCCTGCAACCCGATCCTGGAAATTCGACAGCGGAGAATAGTAGGAGCATGCACGCATAACGGCTGTGCTGTTTCCGGCACTGGAAAGCCGATTCTGCAGATTGGATTTCACACTGGAAAGAATTTCATAAAGGCGTTTCTCATCGTCCAGTCTGGAGGTTGTGAGAATTTCCTTTATCATATCGATCACGAAAGGCAGCTGAGATTCCAGGAATTTCGCCCTGACACCAAACATTCTCCGACAGTCCTTTTCGTTTTCCGGCATCCGGAATACCTGAAGACCGCAGTTGATTCCTCCGGTTCTTGCATTGATCTCGTTGAATAATTCTCCGTAGGTATAATGCTCTGTATCCACATAACCCAGTACGGATTTTAAAATGCCCATGTAGGAAACCAGTTCGTCGGGAACTTCTTTTGTATCAAAGAGCAGCGTCAGATATCCGATTCCATTCGTGAACATGTTGTGATGAAGCACCGTTGTTCCATCCACTGTATACTCC
>JAQYOA010000228.1 GCA_028727605.1 Lachnospiraceae bacterium | reverse complement strand
CTCGTACAGAATCTGGCGGGCACCTCTGATCCGGATCGCTTCTCCCCGTACCCGTATCTCAATCTTTCGCTCTTTTGCCCGCATGGATAACTGTCCTTCCACATCCTGACAAATCTGCAGCAGGTTTACCTCCTCCATGGGAAGTGAATTTTCGCTTTCATCCAATCTGGACAATTTAATAATGTCCTCTACCAGAGAACTGAGTCTGCTGGCCTCACTGTGAATCCTTCCGGCAAACTTGGGAATATCTTCCGGTTTTACCATATTGTTTTCAATGATTTCCGCATATCCTGAAATCGACATCAGAGGTGTCTTCAGTTCATGAGAAACATTTGCTGAAAACTCTTTTCGCATCATTTCCGCTTTCTGCTTTTCTGTCACATCGAGCACCAGAATCACTGCACCGGATACCACATCATCCACACGAACCGGATTTGCCATCAGCTGGTAGACTCTTCCGTTAATTTCCAGCATCCGCTCCTCGGATCTTCCCTTCAGCGCCTCATCCAGCGCCTCTTTCAATTCCTGGTTTCTGCTCACGGTTACAATATTGTGATTCACACACTCCTCTGCCGTCACATCAAACAATTCCTGTGCAGAGCGATTAATGGAAAGAACTACGGACTGGTTTGTAACAATCAATCCATCTTTCATATATTCTGTGATTGCCAGGTATTCCTCCTGATTGTGACGCATTTCTTCCAGCTGTTGACGGATTTGTTTTTGCTGTTGATGAATCCTGCCGAGCAGCGGGCTTAATTCTTCGTACGTGATATTGTCCAGCGGATGTTCCAGATCAATCCGGTTGATCGGGGCAACCATTTTATTGGTCATCTGACGTACCAGAATAAATTCCAGAATCAGAATTCCGGCAATCAGAAGTCCCACCAGATAGATTCCGTTCAGCATAAAGCCAAGGACACTGTCTGTCGTGAGCGATACCCGG
This sequence comes from Lachnospiraceae bacterium, assembly GCA_028727605.1. Lineage (GTDB taxonomy): Bacteria > Bacillota > Clostridia > Lachnospirales > Lachnospiraceae > Fusicatenibacter. Next base: position 7,873 of record JAQYOA010000228.1, on the reverse strand, counting down.
ATTACTTTTCCATTCTCCAGCTTTAATGCCGAATAATATGTTTTGGAACGCAGGGTTTCCGAATAGCGGGAAAGATCCGAATATCCTTTCTTCACCGCCTCTACAAATTCCGGTCTGCTGCTGTGATTTTCCATCAACTCTACTTTTTCCAGAGAATCAAACAGTACCGTTCCGTCTGTGTCGATCAAAGTGACTCTGCTGTCTGTGATATCTCCTGCCTTCGCATCCAGATATCCGTCTCCCATCTTATCCAGCGCAAACTTATAGTATTTACACTCGTTCTTTACCGAAGAATACATCTGGTCCGCTGTATTGTCATACATTGCCCAGCTCATCGTCAGAAAGGTCAGAAGCACTGCCATGACAATCAAAATACCAGAATGACGAAATATTTTCGTACGCACGCTGTCATCCTCCTATACGATAACCTACTCCGCGGACTGTCTCAATCAGCTCACCGCAGGGTCCCAGTTTCTGCCGGAGCGTTCGGACATGGACATCCACCGTTCTGGTTTCTCCGTCAAAATCATATCCCCACACATGACCCAGCAGCCTGTCTCTGGACAACACAATTCCCTGATTTTCCATGAGAAATTTCAGAAGTTCAAATTCCTTGAGCGTCAGAGTTACTTTTTCTCCTTTCACCAGTACCTGGTGCTGTTTCACCTGCACAACCAGATCTCCGTTTTCCAGTACATCGCTTTCCTTTTCTTCTTTTCCGGCTCTTCGCAATACAGCACGAACGCGGGCGATGAATTCCATCATACCAAAGGGTTTGGTGATATAATCATCGGCACCGCAGTCCAGGCCCATGACCTTATCATACTCTGCTCCTTTTGCAGTCACCATAATGACCGGTATTTCTTTTGTCACCTCTGAAGCTTTCAGACGGGAAAGAATTTCCAATCCATCCTCACCCGGAAGCATGATATCCAGAAGGATCAGATCCGGAATCTGCTCTTCAATTGCCGCAAAAAGCTCTGTTCCGCTCTGCAGCCCTTTTGCTGTAAAGCCGCTGGATTCCAGGGTGTACACAATCAATTCCCGTATGTTTCTTTCATCTTCCACGCAGTAAATCATCTGTTACTCTCCTTTATGCTGACCTGTAATGGAAAACACCACCCATTCTGCAATGTTCGTTGCATGGTCACCGATTCTTTCATAATATTTTGCAATCATTAGATAATCCATGGACTGAGCATCTGTAATCACACCGCTTCGGATTCCAAGCAGCAGTTCTTTTTTTACCTCATCAAATAACTGATCCACAACATCATCCGAAGAGATCACCTTTTTGGCAATATTCAAATCCTGTTTGACATAGGCGTCAATACTTCGAGATACCATATCCGCTGTTTCTTTTGCCATATCACCAAGACGGATGCTCTTATCTGGCTCCCCAAGACCGGTCGTCTTTACAATTTCTGCAATGTCTGCAGCCTGATCTCCGATCCGTTCCATGTCGGTAATCATTTTCAGCGCCGCAGAAACCTTTCTCAGATCCCTGGCAACCGGCTGCTGCTGTAAAATCACGCGCAGGCAAAGGTTTTCAATCTCCCTTTCCTTTGCGTCGATCGCCGCATCCTTCTGCATAATTTCCTGTGCAGAACGCTGACTTCCCTGCATCAATACCTCATACGTTCTGGCAATCGCCTGCTCACAGAGCGCTCCCATCTCAATCAGCTCCGTATGCAGAATCTCAAGCTGCCGATCAAAATTCATTCGCATATCAGCCAAACCTCCCTGTAATATAGTCTTCTGTTCTCTTATCTTTGGGCATAGAGAAAATCTGCTCTGTTTCACCGTACTCAATTACCTCTCCAAGGAGGAAGAATGCCGTTTTATCGGAGATTCTGGCTGCCTGCTGCATATTGTGGGTAACCATAACAATAGTATAATCTTTTTTCAATTCCACTGCAAGATCCTCAATTTTCGAAGTGGAAATCGGATCCAATGCAGAAGTCGGTTCATCCATCAGCAAAACCTCCGGCTGTACTGCCAATGCACGTGCGATACAGAGACGCTGCTGCTGACCGCCTGACATTCCAAGCGCACTCTTTTTCAGACGGTCTTTTACCTCATCCCAGATTGCCGCCTGACGCAGAGACTGTTCAACAATATCATCCAGCTTTGCTTTGGAACGGACTCCATGGGTTCGCGGTCCGTAGGCAATATTATCATAAATACTCATCGGAAACGGATTCGGCTTCTGAAAGACCATGCCGACTCTCTTTCTCAGTTCATTGACATCGATCCTTCCGTAAATATCCTCTCCATCCAGCATCATCTGACCTGTAATCTTGCATCCGGGAACCAGGTCATTCATGCGGTTAATCGATTTGAGGAGAGTTGATTTTCCGCAACCGGAAGGCCCGATAAAAGCGGTCACTTCATTTGCCTCAATCTCAAGATTGATATCTTTCAGTGCATGAAAATCTCCATAATACAGATCCATATTTTTTACGTCAATCTTACTCATCTTCGTATCCTTTCCCTTTGTACAGCTCTCATCCTACTGATCCGTATAAGATGCCGCACTATTTTTTGGTAATTTTCTTTGCTATCATTCCGGAGCATCCGTTAATCAACAGTACCATAACCAGCAAGACAACCGCAGTCGCATACATCTGGTCCATATAAAGGCCTTCACTGGAAAGTGCATACATGTGAACCGCAAGCGTACGTCCGGAATCACCAAGTCCGGCTACCTTTGCCACCGTGCCGGCGGTAAAAAGAAGTGCAGCAGTCTCTCCGACCACACGACCGGTTGCCAGAATCACACCGGACAAAATTCCGGGAACTGCAGAAGGCAGTACGATCTTAAAGATTGTACGTAATTTTCCTGCCCCTAATCCGAAGCTTGCCTCCCGGTAGGAATCCGGAACGGATTTGAGCGCCTCCTCCGCTGTTCTCATAATCAACGGAAGAATCATAATAGCCAGCGTACCGGCTCCTGACATCATTGAATACCCCATATGGAGCGTAATGGAGAAAAACAGCATTCCGAATAATCCATAAACAATAGAGGGAATACCGGAAAGTGTTTCTGCTGTAATCCGGATGATGCTCACCAGTCTGCCGCGATTGTTTGCATATTCCACCAGATAAATAGCCGCAAAAATCCCAAGGGGTGCAGCTATCACAAGCGATCCGAGTGTCATGGAAACCGTATTGATCATGGCCGGAAGCATAGATACGTTTTCTGTATTGTAAGTCCAGGAAAACTGATCCAACGTCAGATGCCTTACCCCGCGAATCAGAATAAATCCAACCAGAAAGATTAAAACAGCAAAAGCCAGAATGGAAGCTCCCCAGGTAAGACCTGTCAATACAGAAGAAAAAAGACTTTTTTTGTATGTTACCTTGACACATTTCTTTTCTGTCAGTACACCATTTGCCGCTTTATCCATCGTTTTTACCGCTCCATTTCCATTAATCGCCATACTGTGTCCTCCTGTTCAGGGCTGAAACTGCCAGATTAATAATCAGAATAAATACAAACAGTACAACGCCCGTGGCAATCAATGCCTCACGGTGAAGTTCTGCCGCATAGCCCATTTCTATAACAATATTGGCCGTCATCGTCCGGATTCCTTCTGTGAGTCCTTTTGGCATACGGGGCTGATTTCCCGCTACCATAATGACTGCCATTGTCTCTCCGATCGCACGCCCGATGCCAAGCACAATCCCGGCCAGAATACCGGACTTTGCAGCGGGTACCACAGCAAAGAAGACGCTCTGGGAATGTGTTGCGCCAAGCGCAAGGCTGCCTTCATAGTAACTGTCCGGAACACTGGAAATTGCTGACTCTGTCACGCCGACGACCGTTGGAAGGATCATAATCGCCAGGAGAATTGCTGCGGTCAGCATCGTATTTCCGTTTTTATGGGTCAGATTAGCCATCAAAGGAACAATCAGTACCAGACCGAAAAAGCCATAGACAATCGAAGGGATACCGGACATCAGATTAATTCCTGCTTTGCAGACTCCATAAATCTTTTTGGGACAGTATCTGGAAAGAAAGATAGATGTAAAAATAGCAATCGGTACTCCAAAGAGAATGGCAAGTCCGGTCACATAAATACTTCCCACAATCATCGGAAGAATTCCGTAAATGTTATTGGATGGTTTCCAGACGGTTCCGGTAAGGAATTTCAACGGTCCTATTTTAAAGATTGCCGGCAGTCCATTGGAAAACAGGAAGAAACAAATCAGTCCGACTGCCAATACGGATGCACAGGCAGCAATCAAAAACACTACTTTCATAAAAGATTCTTTGAATTTCATTCTCATATTCTCCTCTATCGATACAAAAGCAGCACGATAGAGCGGTCACTCGTTGTTTTGTGTCGATGCCGCTCTACCGTAAAACCGGATCTGTCCATCCCGGACAAATCGGATTCATCCTGCAATTACTGTACGTCTGCCCAGTCGGTTGTTTCTCCTACAAAGATGCTCTTAACCTGCTCACTGGTAAGGCCATCAACCGGGTTCGAATTATTTACGATGACTGCAATACCGTCTGTTGCGATAACCGTTGCAGTCAGTCCAAGTTCTGCTTCGCTGTCTTTCAGTTCACGGGATGCCATACCAATGTCACACAGACCGTCACTGGTAGAGGTCACGCCGGTAGTGGAATCACTCTGCTGTACTTCAATGTTTGCGTTGGAATTTACTGCGGCATAAGCTTCTTTGAGTTTCTCCATTACCGGTGTTACAGAGGAAGATCCGGCAACTACCACTTTTTCACCGCTGCAGCTTCCTTCATAAGCCTTGGTATCTTTCAGCGGAATATATCCGTTCTCAGCAACAACCGCCTGACCCTCGGTGCTCAAAATAAAGTCTACAAAATCCTGAGCATCCTCTGAGAGACCGTCTTTTGTGATAATGTTGAACGGACGGCTTACTTTGTATGATCCGTTTTCCACATTCTCTGCGCTGGCATCTGCTCCGTCAATCTGCAGTGCTTTTACGCTGTCATTCAAAGATCCAAGGGAGATGTAGCCGATTGCATATTCATTGCCTGCCACCGTGCTCATCATAACAGAAGTATTGTTGGTAATCTGAGCATCTACGGTTGTGTTGTCCACTTTTTCACCGTTCTCATTTTTCTCTTCCACACCGAACAATTCAATGAATGCACCGCGGGTACCGGAGCCGTCCTCACGGGAAATTACGCTGATTGCACCGGAGAAATCACCGCCTGCTGTCTCCTCGCTCTGCGCGGATGTATCATCTGCTGTTTGGGTATCGGAAGTCTCCTGTGTTGATACTGCATCTGTATTCGTTCCGGTTTCATTCGTTTCACTGCCGCATCCTGCAAGCATACCAATTGCCATCATTGCTGTTAAGGTTACTGCGATTACTTTTCTCTTCATAACTTTTTCTCCTCTTTTTACACTTGATTTTACACTCGGAAAAGTTTTTACAATTCGTTTTTACAGTACTTATCATACCAACGCCATGTAAAATGCAAAACCAGACAGCTGTTAAGTTTATGTAAAACACGCAAAAAAAGAGTTTCCATCCCGGCTTGCGGACCATCTGATCTGCTGTCGGGATAAAAACTCTTCTTCTATTATTTAAATCGAAATGACTTTATTCTGCACAAGCCATTTCCATATATCTTCATAGACACGATATTTTTCTTTTTCGTTCAAAATCTCATGGCGCATGCCGGGATACAGCTTTCCACGGATATTGTGATAGCCCATCAAACGCATATGATCAATGGACTGCTTAAAACGCTTGACGCTGACGTAACAGGGATCATCCCCTCCCGAAAGGAACAGTACCGGGAGCTTTGGTCTGGTACATCTCCATCCATGGCTGCTGTAGGTTTCTTTCAGCAGATCATTCAGTGCAAAGAATGCATCATCCGAAAACGTAAAGCCGCACAGCGGATTTGACTCGTATTCCTCCACAACCTTCGGATCCGAACAGCACCATGCAAATCGGCTCTGTTCCTTTGAGAAGCGCTCCGCAAAGGCTCCAAACGACAAAGCCTCAAGAAGTGAGCTTCTGTGTTCTGCTCCAAGCAGGGCTGCTTCCACATGGCCGACTGCTGCTCCCAGCGGACGAAGATAATTCCTGCTTGGGGATCCGCATACAATCAGAGCATCCAGTTCCTGATCTCTTGTCTTTGTGTAAGCACGTACTATCAGGGAGCCCATACTGTGTCCCAGCAGAACAAACGGAAGATCCGGATATTCTTTTTTTGCCCATCGGGTGACCAAAAACAAATCCGACACAAGACCATCTCCTCCGGCTCCATACATATAACCCAGGTCTTCGTTCTTTCGGACGCTTTTCCCGTGTCCGCGATGATCATGTATCATACAGACAATTCCCTTTTGGGCCATATATTCCATAAATGGAAGATAACGTTCTTTGTATTCACTCATTCCATGGCTGATCTGCATCAACCCGATCCTTTTTCTTCCCTCTTCCGGTTCTACCGCCAGACCATCCAGCTCCAGACCATCCACTTCCGATCTGACCTTGAATTCTTTTTTCATCGGCACAGCTCCTCTCTCTGCACAGCCGTCAAAGGAATCACACCTCCGTATTTTCTGCCACCTTTGGCGGAATCACAAATTTCCCTGTGATACGGCTATAGCACGCCTCACAAAGATCAAAGCTGTGACGCTCCAGATCTTTGGAAGAAAAATAGCCCCAGTCTGTATCAACAGAACAGATTCCTTCCATCAGTATTCCATTTTGCACCTTTAGTTCTCTTCCGCAGCAGTTGCAGACGGCACGCAGCAGTTCATTTGTATTTTTCTGATATTCTCGCATACTTTCCCTCCCGGAATTTGAAAATCAGGGGTTTCTCCAGATATCCTCCCTTTCGGGCTGTTTCATTGTATCACATCACCCATTCCATTCCCAGTGGAAAAGCACGGCAAAACTGGAAATGTCTGATGAATCAGACATTGTTTCTAACCAACTGTCTTTCGGCTCATTAAAATTGCATCTTCTTTCGGAAGTTCGTAATACTGGCGTCTCAGACCATCCTGAACAAATCCAAGGCTTTCATACAGAGTGATTGCCGGAGTATTGCTCTTTCGTACATCCAGATGGATGGTGAAAACCCCCTGCATATCCATTCTCCGGATCAGTTCCAGCAGCAATGCTTTTCCGATTCCGCGTCTTCTTGCCTTTTTTGTCACGCAGACATTGGTAATCTCTCCCTCATCCATCGAAATAAGGATTCCAAGATACCCCAGAATCTCTCCTTCCTCCTCAGCAACCAGAAACAGCGCATCCTCCCGAATTAAAAAAGTAAAAAATCCATTGGCGGTCCAGGGAACGGAAAAATTATCCTCCTCAATTTGCACTACCTGATCCAGATCATCAATCTGCATCTCCCGAATTTCATACATGGATCTGTTCCTCCCCTGCTTCTTTTCCCGCCTCTTTCTGCAGGCGCTCGTTCCGTTCTCTTTCTGCCTGTGACTTTCTCAGATACTCCGGCTGATGTTCTGCGGCACTTTCTGTTTTTCCCTCCCGGTAATATACTTCCGCAAGAGCACCGATTGCTGCCGCTCTCTGCCGATTGACATGGGCCGGTGCAAAGGAAAACGGAACCTTCAGACATTCTTTCAGTTTCTCCTGATATACTGCCACCCCGTCTCCGAGAAAAATAACTTCGTGATCCAGACTATTCAGCGCCTCGGCCAGTTCTTCCACTCCCATAGCGCACTGCGGCCAGATGACCTCCAATTCATGATCCGTATAACAGTAAAGCCCGGTATACACCTGATTTCTTCTTGCATCCATAATCGGGCAGACAAATTTATCCGTATAGTATAGATTATATGCCAGAGCATCCACCGTCGGCACACTGATCAGCGGCTTATCCAGAGCCAGT
>JAQYOA010000227.1 GCA_028727605.1 Lachnospiraceae bacterium | reverse complement strand
TAATTTCTTTTCCTTCACAAATTGCCTTCAGATTCTGAGCAGCAATCTCTACGATACGATCCAGTGTGATCTCCAGATGGTATCCTCCGGAAACATGCGGTGTCAGAATCAGATTTGGAGCATCCCAGAGCGGAGAGTCCTCCGGAAGCGGTTCGGGTTCTGTCACATCGACACTGGCTCCTCCGAGATACCCTTCCTTCAGCGCGAAAGCCAGTACCTCCGGATCAATCAGGGATCCCCGTCCGACATTTACCAGAATTGCTCCCCTCTTCATCTTCCGGATCCGTTCCCTGTCAAACAGATGATAGGTGGAAGCAGTTCCCGGCAGAGAACAGGCTACAATATCCGCTTTTGCCAGTTCCTCATCCAGACGGTCCATCGTACATACATCGGAGACATATTCCGGCTTATCTCCTGCATGGCGCCGTACACCAATTACCTCGCTGCCCATTGCATTCATTCTTTTTGCAAATTCGCTTCCGATATCTCCCATACCGACCACCAGGGTGCGGCTTCCGTATATGGAACGAACCGGTCCTTCGTCTTTCCACAGGTGCTGTTTCTGATTTTCCAGATACAATGGCAGTTTTTTCATCAGCGCAAGCACAGCTCCCACCATATGTTCTGAAATCGCCAGACCATAGGCTCCGGAAGCATTGGCAAGTCTGGCTCCTTCGGGAAGCAGACCCGGTGCTGTATATCCATCCGTACCGGCACTGTTCAGCTGTAAGAGTTCCAGCTGTTTTGCATCCGCAAGCAGTGCCGGAGGCAAATTTCCAATGATCACATTCGCTTTTGACAGCTGTTCTTTTGTAGGTTTTTCTTTTCCCATGTGACAGAAAGTGCAGTCCGAAAAGGTCTGTTCCAGCATCTGTTTATGCCGGTCCCTCAACGGCAGACAGGTTATTACATTTCTCATGCTTTTATTTCCTCCTTGCAGGACCCGTCGACTGTATCCAACAATCGATTCCCTGAATTTTCCTTTTCCCATCTTCTCACAGCTTGGTTCTCTTGTCAAACCTGTTTCTGAAGCAGTTGATAGAATTCCTCCAGACACAGATCCTGCTGCTGCAGATACCCGGCCATCTCACGTCCAACGTACCGGAAATGCCAGGGCTCATAACGAATCCCGGTCAGATCGGTTTTCTCTTCCGGATAACGCAGAATAAACCCATACCGGAAGGCATGCTCGCGAAGCCATTGATTTCCGGGCTCCTCATCCTGATGAATATCCATCACCGGGTTCCCGGATACCAGAATGTCAATGGCAAGTCCGGTCTCGTGTTCGCTGTACCCCGGTTCCATCAGTGTCTCTTCCGATTTTTTTCTTGCCTCCTTCGACTCTAAGCCCGCCTCTCTGTTTTTCTCAATCTCGGCTTCCATCAGCTCCTCCTGATATTCCCTGCTGCGATAAGCAGATGCGATCCAGTAAGTATAGCCGGCCTCCTCTCCTGCCTTCAGCAATTCCACCAGGTCCTCATAGACTGTCTCCTGGATCTGCAGCCTTCCTTCGCAGATCCATCTCAGCTTTGGGGTATACGTAAAGTCCAGAGGATTTTCCTTGTTTACAAGGATCAGAAGATCCCGATATTCCTCATAAAGTCCGTCTGCCCGGGACTCCGTAACCGTATCATCCGGCACATGGATCACTTCCATCTCTTCGGCTTTCAGAGTAGATTGGGGTTCCTGCTTTTTCCCGCCTTGCACGACAAAAGCCGCTCCTAAGCCAAGGAGCAAAAGCAGCAGGAAAAAGAGAAGCAGGCGGCAATATAGAATACGCTTTCTTCTCATCCTGCCTGTATGTCTTCTTCGGTCACTCTGATTCGGCGTTCTTTTCTGTACTGCCATCTGTCCAACCTCCCATTTTATGTCTCACTTTGAAAATGGATCTCATTGAAATCATCCCTGTAAGCTTATCACTCGAATACTTCCATCTTTTTTACAATCTGTATCAAAACTGTAACCTTTTCCTGTCTTTTTAATCAGGCCCAACAGATGTCCTTGACAGATGTTTTCTCAGCGTTTAAAATGAATCTGTAAATAACCAAGAGAAAGTTCGGTAGGTGAGGTTACCGCAGGGATTGGGATTTTCCTAAGATTGCTGCCGCAAATTTGTGGAGACACAAAACGTTGGTCAGCAGGCTGTGTCGATCTAAGGCATAACCTAATGCAATTTGATATGCCCTGTGATACTAAAGCTTGAACGACGGAATCTGAAAAAGTATCTTCCCGCATTTTCCAGCTGGATTTTTGACATGGGAAAAAGCGCATGAATCAGAGGCTCCGTCGTGAGGCCTCTTTTTTTTGACCAATCGACTTTCATTCCTTTGGATCCCGCGGTCGGAAATCCAGAGACATTTCAAGACAGGAAAGGCAGGTGAGGCAAATGGAATCCGGTACAGACAGTTATCCGGCGGAACCCGTTCACTTATGCACAACAGAAAAGAGGTACCCAACTCATGAACAAAGATATCTTCATGGAACTTCTGTCCAAAGGAGAATTCAAGGCTGTGCGGGCGATTCTGAATGTGATGAACGCCGTGGATATCGCCTCACTTCTCCAGGAACTGGAAGGAAAAGAACTTGCTCAGGCTTTCCGCCTGATTCCCAAAGAAAAGGCTGCCGAGGTTTTCTCCAATATGAGCAATTCCCTTCAGGCAGATCTGATTAATCTTTTTACCGAAAATGAACTGAAAGATATACTCAACGACATGTTTCTCGATGATACCGTGGATCTTCTGGAAGATCTTCCCGCAAATGTAGTGACGAGGCTTCTCGCCTCTATCTCTCCCGAAAAGCGCAGACAGATCAATCTCCTGCTGAACTATCCCGAGGACAGTGCCGGCAGCATCATGACCATTGAATATGTTGATCTCCGTCAATGGATGAATGTTGCCCAGGCCATGGCCCATATCCGTAAAGTCGGAATTCACAAGGAAACCATCTATACCTGTTATGTCCTGGACGGACGGCGTCTGATCGGCATCGTCACTGCAAAAGATCTGATGACCGCGGAAGATGACACAATGATTCAGGATCTGATGGAAACGGAGATCATCTCTGTCCGGACCCATGATGACAAAGAACAGGTAGCACAGCTTTTCTCCAAATATGATTTTCTTGCTCTCCCTGTTCTGGACGGCGATGACATGATGGTCGGTATCGTAACAGTCGACGACGCAATGGACGTTGTCGTTGATGAGGCCACCGAAGATATGACCCTGATGGCGGCAATCAATCCCAGTGAAAAGACGTATTTCGAGACTTCGGTTCTCCAGCATGCGAAAAACCGGATTCCCTGGCTTCTGATCCTGATGCTCACAGCTGCAATTACCGGTACGATCATCACACAGTATGAGGAAGCATTTGCCGCTGTTCCCATCCTGGTTGCCTTCATCCCCATGCTGATGGACACCGGCGGCAATTGCGGATCTCAGAGTTCCACCCTGATCATCCGCGGTATCGCTCTGGGTGAGATCGAGTTTGGAGATCTTTTCCGCGCGATGTGGAAAGAATTTCGGGTTTCCCTGGTTGTGGGAATGATTTTGTCCATAGCAAACGGGCTCCGGGTCCTGCTTATGTACAAAAACTCCTCTCTGGCTCTGGTGATCGCTCTCGCCTTACTGTTTACCATCACGCTGGCGAAACTGATCGGCTGTATTTTGCCCCTTCTGGCCAAAAAAGTGCATCTGGATCCGGCAATTATGGCTTCCCCGCTGATTACGACTCTGGTGGATACCTGCTCCATTTTGATTTACTTCCGCATTGCGACAATGGTCTTTCATCTGTCCGCCTGATACAAAAAACTCCGCCCGGGAAAGGATTTTTTGATCCTTCTCCCGGACGGAGCTTTTTTATCTTTTCTGTTTATTTTTCCACTTTCATGATCTTTACATCATACTTTTTGAGGACTGTGTCCTGATCTGCCGTCTCACCGGTGATCAGATCCGTCTTTCC
>JAQYOA010000226.1 GCA_028727605.1 Lachnospiraceae bacterium | reverse complement strand
GCTTTGATTTATCCGTTTTTTCACGTACAAATTCCGTGCCCCATATTGATTTTTGCGTATCTTCGTGCTATAATTTTTTCGATTTAGAATTGAAAATGTAGCTATTATTGAGAAAGTTTCACTACATAATGGAAATTATGTAGTGTTTTTTATTGCCTAAACGACAATACCCAAGCGGTCCATCTTTCTGCGGTGTTCCGTCCCGGTGGTCATAATATAGATCCGTGTTGTATCGATGCTGCTGTGACCAAGAATATCCGCCAGCTTGGCGATGTCCTTTTCAATACCATAGAAGGTTCGGGCGAACAGCTTGCGCAGATTATGTGGGAACACCTTGCTTGCCTTTACACCGGCTGTTTCGCAGAGAGATTTCATCTGCGCCCAAATATTGCTCCGATCCAGTGGCTTGCCGTTCCTGGTAATAAAAATCGGGCCGGAGTGAATGCCGTTTTTCTTTGCGTGATCCAAGAGCAGCTTTCTCAGCTTGCTGGGCAGCAAAATCGTCCGGGTCTTGCTTTTGCAGCTGACTGTGATCTCTCCACGTTTCACAGCTTCCAAAGTGAAGAACCGCAGTTCTGAGACACGGATACCGGTGCCGCAGATGGTTTCCAGAATCAGATGCAACTGGGGGCGCTCCTTTGCCGCATCCAGCAGCCGCAGGTACTCGGATTTCGTCAACTCTTTATCCTCGGTACAGTAGGTCTTGTGCTGAGTTTTGACATTTTTCACCTTGCAGTCCGTCCACCCAAGGTAGGCCAGCAGGCTGTTAAGACTTGCAAGCATGGAGTTGATAGAGTTGACAGCGTATCCTCTTTCCAGCAGAGATTTCTTGTAGGCCATCATCTGTTCTTTTGTTACAGTCTGCCCATCTAAAAATAACTGAAAAGCACGGACATCCCGGAGATATTTCTCCACGGTGGCCGTGCTTTTTTCCTCCAGAACCAGATATTCATGAAAGGCAAAAACTGTTTCTTCTGATAATATGTGTTCTGTCATTTGGGGTTCCCTCCTGAGTGCAAAATTTGGATTTTCTTTCTTATTCTATCCAATTCCAAATCTTTTTTGCACAGGGCACAAGCCGATCAAATTCTCCGTTCCTTCCAACATAGAAAAGACAGATCCTCCGATGTTTCTTCGGAAGACCTGTCTTTTCTATTCTCACAAGGTTTAACACCCGGTTTTATTTTTTCCTTTGATAAATTCCAGCATCACTCCGGATACTGTTCTGCCGTTTACATCGACCAGTCCAAAATCCAGCGATTTGTAGTTCCACAGCGCATGACCGATCCCATGTGCATCCAGAAAGTCGATCACATCGGAAAGCCATTTTACGGCCTCTTCGGGAGGCGCCGTATCAATCACGCCGAACTCTCCGCAGTACAACTGACAGTCAGACTTCTCTGCAAAATCCACAGCCTCCTGCAGAAGTTTTTCCATCAGCGCATGATCATTTCTTGTCTCATTGGCAGTCAGAGCGTACTTATCCTTCCACTTTGGATTTTTCTCCAGATAAGATGCAAAACCGGAAATATCCCCCGGATAGGCAACGGTCTGGTTGAATTCTTTTAATTCTTCTGAAAAGTGAGCTTTCTGATGAGTAAACACCAGCGGTTCATAGTAATGAAAATTATATACCACATAAGGGTCATCCAGAAGCTCCAGCTGACCAAGATACATAACACTGTTCTGATTATTGCTTCCCACAAGAATTCCACGTTTTTTATCGATCTTACGGATCTCTTTCAGAGCTCTTCCAACCAGACTGTTCCAGAGCGTTCCCTCTGCATCGGAAACCTCGTTGAGCAGTTCAAAGAGCATGCGCTCTTCCATCTGCCCCTGAAAATGCTCTGACAGTTTTCTCCAAAAGCTGAGAAAGATTTCCTGCAGCGCAGGATCGGTGAGCAGAGGCATCGGTTCATCCATTGCACCGTACTTGTTTCCCCAGATGTCATGCAGATCTACAATCACCGACAGATGATATGTTTCGCACCAGGAAATGCAGCGATCCAGGAGAAACAGAGGCTTTTCCCGCATCTCTCCCGCTTCCCGGTCCCATAAAAGATAACCGCTGACCGGCACTCTTACATGATCAAACCCCAAAGCGGCAATCCTTTTGATATCCTCTTCGGTAATAAAAGAAGCGAAATGTCTCTCCATTTCCTGTTCTGTCACCGGAGGCTCCGGAATGCAGTCATACTGCGACAGATAACCACCCAGATTAATTCCCTTTTGAAAATTTGAAAAACGCATGGCAAACCTCTCCTTTTCATTTTCTTCCGTTCTTCCTGTCCCGCTTACAATCGATTCATCAGATTTTTCCAATCAGATAGCTCTGTTTTCCGTCTCTTAAGAACAGCGGCAGTGTTTCAATAGGCGCCTCGATCTCGTAGCTCTTTCCGCCTTCATAGACTTCTCCTGTAGAAGCCAGAGTCCAGGATGCTCCTCCGGGCAGATATACCTGACGGCTGGTGGCCTTTGCATAGACAATCGGTGCAACCAGCAGATCGGATCCAAACATGTAGGCATCTGTGATATCCCAGCATGCCGCGTCTTCCGGGAATTCGTAGAACATGGTTCTCATAACCGGTGTTCCCTTTTCATGAGCCTCTTTCATCAGGCTTCTTGTATAATCTCTCATCAGCTCACGGGCACGGATAAATTTCGTCAGAATCTCATAGTTTTTCTCCCCAAAGCTCCACACTTCATTGTCTGCTCCGGTTCTTTCACGCACTTCACCGGCCTTGTTCACAATTTCTTTGCCCGGCTGTCTGTTGCCGTGAATTCGCATAACCGGACAGAAGGTACCAAACTGGAACCATCTCACAAGAAGTTCCTGGAAGTCGGGATCCTCTGTCACACCGCCATGGAAACCGCCGATATCCGTTGTCCACCACGGAATTCCGCAAAGTCCCATGTGAAGTCCCGCACAGATCTGTTTCCGGAAATCCTCATAAGAAGAGAAAATATCTCCGGACCATACCAGTGCGCCGTATTTCTGACTTCCCACCCAGGCACAGCGCACCAGGTTGACAATGTCCTCCTGGCCATTTTCTTTTTGTCCCTCATAGAACATACGGGAATATTCTCTCGGATACATATTTCCGATCTCTTCCACAGAACCTGCAGCATAGCGATAGCATTCGTAATCATAGGTGCCGAATTCCGGCTCTGCCTCATCCAGCCAGAACGTACGTATTCCAAGATCTGCATAGTTCTGTTTGCATTTTTCCCAGACATATTTGCGGGTTCTCGGATTTGTCGCATCCATAAAGACATTATTTCCGTGGAACAGCATCTGTACATCGATACCTGCATTGCTCTTTACCAGCAGTCCCTGCTGTTTCATTTCCTCATAGTTCTCGCTGCGGGTGTCCACCTGCGGCCAGATGGATACCATTGTCTCGATTCCCATCTCATGCAGTTCTTCTACCATGGCTTTCGGATCCGGGAAATACTCCTCATCAAACCGGTAATCACCGCATCTCGGCCAATGGTAGTAATCAATAACCAGTACATCCACCGGAATATTGCGTTTTTTGTATTCCCGTGCAACCTGAAGCACCTCTTCCTGATTGTAGTAGCGGAGTTTACACTGCCAGAATCCAAGTCCGTACTCCGGCATCATCGGTACCTTTCCGACGGCATCGGCGAAATGCTCTTCGATCTCTGCCGGAGTGTCCCCTGCCGTAATCCAGTAATCCAGCTGTTTTGTGGAGCGGGCAACCCATTCGGTGGTATTGGTTCCAAAGTGAACTTCTCCCACTGCCGCGTTATGCCACAGAAAGCCGTATCCAAGGCTTGACACATAGAACGGAATACTGGCCTGAGAGTTTCTGTGCGCCAGTTCCAGATTACATCCCTTCAGATTCATACGTTCCTGCTGATACTGGCCCATGCCGTAGATTTTTTCCTCAGGATCGGAATCAAAAGACACTTTCAGACGGTAATTTCCACCGGACAATGTCTTGAAATCATGGGCGCGCAGGCAGAGCGCACCGCCGTTTGCGATCTCACGAAGCAGCACTTCTCCTCTCTGGTTCAAAAAGGTAATGCGCAGCTTCTTTCCCCAGGGCTGAACTTCCAGTACTGCTGTGATTTTTCCGTTTGTGATGGAAGCTTTCCATTCTCCATCCATGACAATCTCTGCCTCACACGGCTCCGGATCCAAAAGTGCAATGCTTCCCTCCGCAATTTCCCCAAGCATGCAGGCTCTTACCCGCAGACTGTCTTTCTGCCACGGTTCCACACGAACTGTTTCGCCGTCTTGCCGAAAGATCAGCGCATTTCCAAGTTTCTCGAAATATCCCATTGTTATTTCCTCCCAGTTTTTTCTTCATTATACAGAAAATAATCGGCAGATTCCATATACAAATGTTACTTCTTTACAAAACAAAAACCCCTGCAGTCACCTTTTCACAGGTGAACCGCAGGGGTTTCTAAAATTCTATTATGCAAGCTTCAAAGTATTAACCTTAACGCCAGGTCCCATAGTAGGAGCCAGGGTTACGCTTCTAAGGTACTGTCCCTTAACAGCGGCCGGTTTTGCCTTGTTGATTGCACCGATCAGCGTCTGGAAGTTGTCGCTTAACTGCTCCTCAGTGAAAGAAGCTTTTCCGATTGGCACGTGGATAATGTTTGTTTTGTCAAGACGGTACTCGATTTTACCGGCTTTGATTTCTTTTACAGCCTTTGTAACATCCATAGTTACAGTACCTGCCTTCGGGTTCGGCATTAAGCCCTTCGGTCCAAGTACACGGCCCAGACGACCAACAACACCCATCATATCCGGTGTAGCTACAACAACGTCATAATCGAACCAGCCTTCGTTCTGGATCTTCGGAACCAGTTCCTCAGCTCCTACGAACTCAGCACCTGCAGCAACAGCTTCATCAGCCTTAGCGCCTCTTGCGAATACAAGAACACGAACCTGCTTGCCGGTACCGTGCGGCAGAACAACTGCTCCACGGATCTGCTGGTCAGCGTGACGTCCGTCACAGCCTGTCTTGATATGAACTTCGATTGTCTCGTCAAATTTTGCAGTAGACAGTTTCTTTACGAGAGAAATAGCCTCTGCCGGATCGTACTGTACGCTACGATCAACTGCTTTCGCAGCCTCTACATATTTCTTACCATGTTTCATTGTCTAATAACCTCCTGGTGGTAGTTGCGGGAATCTCCCTCCCACGTCATTCGAAGAAACCAAATCTGTTTCTTCTTTTGTCTCTCTTAGTCCTCTACTACGATACCCATACTTCTTGCAGTTCCGGCAACCATGCTCATAGCTGCCTCAATGGATGCTGCATTTAAGTCTGGCATCTTCATCTCTGCGATCTCACGAACTTTGTCCTTGGAAATCGTAGCAACTTTTGTCTTGTTCGGAACGCCTGAACCGGATTTGATGTTGCAGGCTTTCTTCAACAGAACTGCTGCCGGAGGAGTTTTGGTTACAAAGCTGAAACTTCTGTCTGCATATACAGTGATAACTACAGGGATGATCACGTCACCCTTATCTGCTGTTCTTGCATTGAACTCTTTGGTAAACTGTACGATGTTTACGCCGTGCTGTCCAAGTGCAGGTCCAACCGGTGGTGCTGGTGTTGCTTTACCAGCAGGAATCTGTAATTTAATATATCCTGTTACTTTCTTTGCCATTTTCGGCACCTCCTAAATAAATGTGGTAATTGCGGGAACTTCCCTCCCACGAAACGTCCATGAGACGCTTCTTACATCTTCTTGACTTCTGCGAAACTTATTTCTACCGGCGTTTCGCGGCCGAACAGCTCAACATTGATGGTAACCACCTGTTTTGCCTGATTGATACTCTGGATCATACCCGTCGTATCCTTCCATGCGCCGCCTGTTACAACGACTGCATCTCCCACTTCCAGATCGACTTCCACCTTCTCTTCACCGAGTTCGATTCCGAGAGGTCTCATCTCCTCCTCTGTGAGGGGCACCGGTTTGGATCCCGGTCCGACAAAGCCTGTCACTCCGCGGGTATTGCGGACGACATACCAGGTATCGTCATTCATCACCATGTTCAGAAGAACATAGCCTGGAAACAATTTCCTGAGTACCTGTTTCTTGGTTCCGTTCTTGACCTCAACAACTTCTTCCATGGGAACACGTACTTCCAGAATCTGGTCTTCAAGGTGACGGTTCTCAATTGTCTTCTCAATATTGGCTTTTACTTTGTTTTCATAGCCCGAATAGGTGTGTACCACATACCAGTTTGCTTCTGACATTTCCTCACCCTTGTCCTTATTTGATCAATAAATTGACGAACTCAAGCACAACACTGTCAACCAGAGTGATAAGTCCGCAGGTAATCGCAGAGATCACAACAACTGCAACCGTCTGTTTTCCCAGAGTTTTCTTATCTACCCAGATGATCTTTTTGAATTCTGCTTTTAAGCCCTTGAACCAGCTCTTCATGGATTTCTTTTTTTCTGCTTCTGCCATTGGATCACCTCATGCCAAAAATTATTTGGTCTCTTTGTGTAACGTATGCGTCTTGCAGAACTTGCAGTACTTCTTTGTCTCCAATCTTTCAGGATGGTTCTTCTTTTCTTTTGTCATGTTGTAATTACGCTGTTTGCATTCCGTACATGCCAATGTGATTTTTACGCGCACGACTTCCACCTCCACTGTGTATTTACGTTATCGCTTGCGGCCTTTTCACAGGCCCTGCGGCGGCCTCTTCCATGCCCTGCCGTTCGGTGCTCGTACATCACCGTTTTCAGGCATAAAAAAAAGACCTTCTTCCATGTCGCTCTGCTATTCTACCATACTATTCGTGCCCTGTCAACATTTTTTGCACTGCTTTTCCCATACCTGGGATTCAAAAAATGTTTTTACCTCCAAAAGGCTGTCAAAAATACGCTCCGCTTTCTGCTCCATTTCTTTGTCCGGGGGTAAAAGATCCGGCACCATAATCGGATGCATCCCTGCGGCAAATGCCGAACGGATTCCGTTATAAGAGTCCTCAACTGCAAAAACCTCCTTCGGATCAATGCGTAGTTCCCGGCAGGCACGCAGATAAATTTCCGGGTGAGGTTTGCTCTGGTTTACCATATCTCCGCCTACAATCACATCAAAATAAGAAAACAGTCCGGCATCTTTTAATTCTTTTTCCACTGCCGCTCTTCTTGTAGATGAGGCAAGCCCGACCGGTATCTTCCTTTCCTTCAGCCAGATGAGAAGCTCTTTCACTCCCGGTTTTTGCGGAATTCCCTCTTCCTCCTCAATCTTATGAAACAGCTCTGACGTGCGTACACGATACTCTTCAAAAGGAAAATCATCCCCCTGTGCCTCAAGGACGATCTCTCTTGTCTTATTCACATTGGTTCCCACGCATTTTCGAAACATCGGTTCCACATCTTTTACGCCGAACGATTCTGCCAATGCCCTCCAGCAGCGCAGACAAAGCTGCTCTGTGTCAAAAATCACACCATCCATGTCAAATACAACCGCAATCATGTTTTCTTCTATGCTCCTTTTGTGAATTTTTGATTTGGTTCCCGGTTTTTATCATATCATACCCTTTCCGCTTTTCCTAATGTTTCTTTTAAGTTTTCTTAACAGACTTTCGATTTCTTTTAGAAAATGGACATAGTTTCCTCACATTTCCCGCTTATAATAAATCTCGGATAGTTGATAAACCACTCACTATCTCCCCCCTCATAAAAGAAATGGCGATATACAAGACGTATATCGCCATTTTCTTTTCTGCTTTTCCATGGTATCATTAGAACAGTGTGATATCAGCAAAGAAAGGATTTGCCATGGAATTTTATTTAGCCCCTATGGAAGGCCTGACCGGATATATTTACCGGAATGCCTATCAGAAATATTTTCACAATATTGACCGCTATTTTACTCCCTTCCTTGCCAACAGGAAAATGAGCCACCGAGAGATCAACGATATTCTTCCCGAACATAACGAGGGTATGCGTGTCATTCCTCAGATTCTCACGAACCGCGCTGATGAGTTTTTGTCTCTCGCCCGCGAACTGAAGGAATACGGTTATGATACTGTCAATCTGAATCTAGGATGTCCCTCCGGTACTGTAGTTGCCAAAAACCGTGGTGCCGGTCTTCTCGCTTGGCCGAGTACACTGGATGCATTTCTTGATGAGATTTTTTCCTCCTGCGTCTGCCGGATTTCCATCAAAACAAGGATCGGCAAGACCGACCCGGACGACTGGGAAGAACTGCTCGCAGTCTTCGAAAAATACCCGCTGGAAGAGCTCATTATCCATCCGCGGATTCAAACCGATTTCTACAAGGGAACACCGCGCATGGAGGCCTATCGTTTTGCCTGCGAAAACAGCCGTCATTCTCTCTGCTATAACGGGGATCTGTTCACTGTCAGGGATTACCTGCACTTTCATCAACAGTTTCCGGACACTCAGAAAGTGATGCTGGGACGGGGAATCCTTTCCAATCCGTTTCTCGTGGACACTTTGCGCTCCCAAAAGGAAAACACAGCCTCAAAGGAACTGCTCCGCATGTTTCATGATGACATCTGTTCCGGCTATCAGTCCATCATGTCCGGGGATAAAAACGTGCTGTATAAAATGAAAGCACTCTGGATTTATCTGGGAACTTCCTTTACAAATCCCCAGAAATACCTGAAAAAAATCAAAAAGGCAGAACGGCTGTCGGAGTATATCTGCATCGTAGATGCACTGTTCCGCGAACAGGAACTCACCGTTTAATCCAGCAAAAATCCATATTTCATCGGATCCTTGGGATCTACTGCCCACTCAATCTCAAAAAGCGTAACTGTAAGGCTTTTACCAAACAGTTACGCTTTTTGAAATTTCAGAGATTAATAAATACCAAGACACTTGGTCATGTATCCGGAATAATCCGGCAGCATGGTATCCAGGTAAGAGCAGGGATCACCATAATCCGGGATCCATCCGGTCAGATCGTAAATATCATAGTTTGCTTCATAGCCATAGCCTGCATAATATCCGCAATAGTACCATCCTGCAAGATCCACACAGGTAACCAGGTTAATCTTGATCTTACCGCCAAGAGAAGACTCTACAGACTGTTTGTAAGCATTTGCACGGTTTGCGTAAGACTCACTGCTGCTGTCATACGGGAAATCCAGATAAATCGGATTCTCCTCATCGATCACAATTCCTTCTTCTGCAAGTTCTGCAATGGCAAGTTCCAGCTCTGCTGCTGCATTTTCCGGGCTGTACCATCCATCATAACCGTCACCGGAACCATTTCCGTCATCTGCCTGCGGATTCCATACCATGATCGGAACTCCGTCTGCATCCAGCTGAGCCTGCATAATCTCACCGTAATAGGTTCCCTCCGGGAAGGTGACATCCTCTCCGTTGATGCTGACGGTTGTATCCTCAGACAGAGAAACAAAGTTTGCAGGTGTATAAGAGTTTCTGAGAGAATTATACTTCAGGTCCTCACCGACATCCTGCGCATTATAGGCAGCTCTGTCAACAGAGAATGCCAGTGCTCTTCGGAAATGAACGTTGCTGACTGCGGCATTGGTTCTTGCCTTGTCCTCTTCGGTCTGTGTGGAAACCGCCTGAGTCTCATCGTTGAAGTTTGCAAATGCAGCACGGTTCAGATTGACATAAGCCACATAAGAAGTTGCGTCAGTGCTGGAAATATATGCATAGGTATCGAATACTCCCTCTGTCTTTGCAGTTTCCAGAGTAGAAGTATTCAGACGGATTCCGTCGATTGTACCGGAAATTGCATCGCGATAGGTTTTTGCCACATCGGCACCGTCATCATACAGCCAGATCAGCTTCTTCACGTTGATGTTATCTGCATTCCAATAGCTTTCGTTTGCACCAAAGACGATGGAGTTATTGTCTGTTGCACTGGTAACTAAATACGGTCCGCAGTATGCGATAGAGGAAGGATCCTTGCCATAAGTGTAATCTGCAGCTGAAGGATCATATTCCAGACCGAATTTACCTCCCTTGGATACATAATAGCTGCGGCACAGAGGAGCAAATACACTGTAGCCAAGCATGGTATCAAAGAAAGTGCAGGGTGCTTCCAGTGTATACTCCAGTGTATAATCATCCAGAGCTTTTACACCAACCTCTGCAAAATCGGTAACTTCACCGTTAATATAGGCATCTGCATTCACAATGCCGCATCCGCCGGCACCTGCCAGGTATTCCATACCACCCTGTGCATCCAGAAGGTGCTGCATACCTGCTACAAAGTCATCCGCAACTACCTCTGCCAGCTCTCTTCCCTGGAAATCCACCCATTTCACACCTTCACGAAGATGAAACGTATAGGTGCATCCGTCTTCGGAAACCTCATAGCTGGTAGCCAGAGCCGGCTGAATATAACCCTCACAGTCATATTCATACAGACCGTCATAAGTATTTACAATCGCACTGCTGTCTGATGAGAGATAGGTATTGAAAATATCCCAGGTAGTCGGGTTGCTGCTGTACACCAAGGAATATTCTGATTTTAATGTATATCCTTTTTCTTCCAGATAGGATTTTGCCCATTCCTCATAAGTACCGGTTCCGCGCAGTTCATTCCATTTTGCTTTCATCTCAACACGGTCCTCATTTGTAATGAACTCGGTACATACCAGCGCCTGATGATATCTCTCGTAGTCAGTACCCCACAGGGTGTAATCAACGGTGTACGGTGCCACACGGGACATCGTATAAGATCCGCCTACGGTAGTAGTGGGCATCAGAACACCGGACTCAAGAAGCTTTGCCTCTGCAATTGCTTCCAGAGCATATTTCCCGGAAACTGTTTCCGCATCTTTGGCACCTTCATAGGTAGCATAGAATTCGCCCAATGCCTGATCATAAACATAGGCTGACAATTCGTCGTAGCTCATCTCGCTGGTGTCAACCGCTGATTCCCCGGACGCTGCATCTGCAGAGCTACTTCCGGATACTTCTTCGGTCTGACTGCCGGTATCTGCGGTGTCCTCGACATCTGTTTCTTTACTCTGGCATGCCACAAGGCTAAGAGCCATCGACATTACCAGGAGTAAACTCACCGCTTTCTTTTTCATACTTCTCCTCCTTAATTTTGAGTCACGCGGATGTTCTGCCGCCGGCAGTTTTCCTGCATGCTCCTGTATAAAAACAGACAAAGAAATCCTTTCTCCCAAGACCCCTTTGTCTGTCTTTATTAAATATGGTTCATTATATCCTCATGAATCATGATTTGTCAAATGCAAATCGCTCATAATCATCATAAATTTTCATCATGGATGCAAATTTATGCATATTGCAAAAAAAGTGCTGCAGCTGCAGCACTTTTTTTACAGAGCGGAGACGGCGGGATTCGAACCCGCGTGCCCCGGAGGGCAAACGCATTTCGAGTGCGCCCCGTTATGACCGCTTCGATACGTCTCCGGATGTGCTCAAAATTGTAAGCACTTTTTTTATTATAGAGCTTTTCCCGGAATTCGTCAACTGATACTTCCGATTTTTTTCTTCTCTTTCTTGATCACGCGCAGCCGGCGAAAAAAATCGCTGAGCATTCTGCTGCACTCTTCTTCCCGTACTCCCCGGATTACCTTCACCTGATGGTTAAATTCCTGCATCTCCAGAAGATTCAGGATCGATCCGGCACAGCCCGCCTTGGGATTCATGCTGCCGATTACCACTTCGCTGATTCTCGCCTGTACAATCGCACCGGCACACATCTGACAGGGTTCCAGCGTCACATAAAGCGTACAGCCCTCCAGGCGCCAGTCCCCCAGCTTTTTGCTGGCTTTCCTGATCGCAACCAGCTCCGCATGGGAAAGTGTATTTTTATCCGTGTTTCTGCGGTTATAGCCTCTGGCAATCACTTTTCCCTCATATACAATCACACATCCGATAGGAACTTCCATCAGTTTTTCCGCTTTCTGCGCCTGATGGATGGCCTGAAGCATAAAACGCTCCCTCTCCTTTTTCTTTTCGGCTTCGCTGTTCATCGCGGATTCTGCTGTCATACGATCCCTCTTTCTCTTTTTATCATACTCTCCCTGATTCACGCATATGGTGAAATAAGGTCTGAAAAGGTTCCTTAAGTCTCATTTCGGAGGTAGCATCATGTCTGATTACCGGCGTTTTATCGCTTATCTGTATGAATATATCAACAATCAGAAAGGCCCCAACTGCGGATTTGTCCGTGTTGAGGTGCAAAACGGCTATTGCCGCATGGATTTTCACATCAAAGGCGTGGCTCTTCCGGAACATCCGCTTTCTGTTTACGGTTTTCTCCGAAGAGAGCAAAAATTATACGGCATCCTTCTGGGCGAGCTCACCCCCGGCAGAAGCAATATCACCGGCAAACTCTTTACCAGGACAGATGTTCTTAGCAAAACCCGTTACTCTCTCAATGATCTGGGCGGTCTGCTGATCACCGGAAAAGATGCACGTGTTCTTGCCACACAATGGGATGATATCCCCATTCTGCCTTGGACTTTTACGCCTTCTCTCCCTGAAACAGCAAAGAAACCCAACGCCATTTTATCCCGGGATCCGATTCAGACTCCCGCCGATTCCCAAATTGCTGCTCCGATTGAGGCTCCCTCTGAAGCTCCAACCGAAATTCCAATCAAAACTCCAGTTGAAATTCCGGTTGAGGATTCGTTTGAAACCCCAGTGGAAGATCCAATCGAAACGCCTGTCGAAGCTCCGGTCGTGACTCCGATCATGACTCCGGTCACCGAAACGTCTGCCGTTCCTTCGACAGAAGAAACCTCTCCCAAAATCCCGGAGGAGCTGCACATCGCTTCCGTGGAACAGACCGAAAATCCCAATCCTTCCGTATTTTATCCGTTTTCGGACGACGAACTGATCAACTGTATCCGCCTGGAACCCAAAGATCTGGTCAAACTTCGGGCGGAAGGGTTCCTTGTCAACGACAATCCTTTTCTCTCCCACGGATTTCATAATTACCGTCACCTACTTCTTGCGCAGAGCTCACGACAGGGAAAACATATCCTTGGTGTACCGGGGATCTATAATGTCAATGAACAATTCATGGCAAGCCTCTTTGGTTTCTACCGCTTCAAACAGGCAAAACGTCCTCCGGAACTCTCCCAAAGGGAGCAATTCGGCTACTGGTATAAGGAACTTCCTTCCACTCGTTAATCCACACCGCGGATCTCCACCTGTTCGATCTGTCTGTCAAGAATCGCGCAAAACTGTTCCAGCTGTTCTTTTGAATACCCGGAAAAGACCGGATGAATCACCTGTTCCGATTCGCGGTAATTCTGCAGAAAATACCGTTTTGCTCCTGCAAGCCATTTTCCGATGGCCTCAAACTCTGCTTTTCCGTGAAGTTCTCTTGTCACCGTGGTTCGGAATTCATAATCCACGGCACCGCTTTTTAAAAATTCCACCGATTCATTGATCTTTAACAGATCAATCGATGTTACCCCGGCCGTTTCGCCGTACCTGGCCGGGGCATTTTTAATATCCATAGCTACATAATCCAGAAGACCCTGTTTTACCAGGCTTTTTAAAACCTCCGGCCGATAACCGTTTGTATCCAGCTTTACCAGAAAGCCCATCTCCTTCACTTTCCGGACAAATGAGGTAAGTCCTTCATCCAGAGTCGGTTCTCCTCCTGTCACGCACACACCGTCCAGAATCCCTTTTCGCTTGTTCAGCACAAAAAAGACTTCTTCCTCGTCAATCAGTGGCTCAAGCTGGGGATACTGCACCAGATTTCCGTTATGACAAAAAGGACAGCGGAAGTTACATCCACCGGTAAAGACCGTGCAGGCTACTTTTCCCGGATAATCCAGCAGCGTTAATTTTTGAAATCCATGAATTTTCATTCTTTGCTGTATTTCTCCGCCTGTTCACGAATCAATGCCATGTCATCAAAATAATTGATCTTCATCGCATTTTTTACATCTGTAAGTGTCGCGGCTGCAACCTTCTCCGCTTCCTCACTGCCTTTTTTCAGGATCTCGTAAATCGCTGGAATGTCTTTCGCCAGCTCTTTTCTCCGAACGCGAATCGGTTCCAGTGTCTCCTGAAGAACGTTGTTCAGGAATTTCTTCACTTTTACATCGCCAAGGCCACCTCTTCTGTAATGATCCTTCAGTTCATCCAGATTTGCGTAATCCGGAAGGTAACGCTCAAAATGCTCCGGCTGACAGAATGCATCCAGATAAGTAAAGACACAGTTGCCCTCAATTTTTCCGGGATCCTGTACACGGATATGATCCGGATCAGTGAACATGCTCATTACCTTTTTCTTAATCTCCTCCGGCTCCTCGGACAAATAAATGCAGTTTCCAAGGGATTTGCTCATTTTTGCCTTGCCGTCGATACCGGGCAGACGCATACAAGCCTGATTATCCGGCAGCAGAATCTTTGGCTCTACCAGAGCTTCTCCGTATACCGAATTGAATTTATGGACGATTTCCTGGGTTTGCTCCACCATAGGCATCTGGTCTTCTCCCGCAGGAACGGTCGTCGCCTTGAATGCGGTAATATCCGCAGCCTGGCTGATCGGGTAGGTGAAAAATCCTACCGGAATGCTGGCTTCAAAATTTCTCATCTGGATCTCTGATTTTACCGTAGGATTGCGCTGCAGACGGGATACCGTTACCAGATTCATATAGTAAAAGGACAGTTCACACAGTTCCGGAATCTGTGACTGAATCAGGATTGTGCTCTTTTTGGGATCAATCCCGCAGGCAAGATAGTCCAGAGCGACTTCAATGATGTTCTGCCGTACCTTCTCCGGATTGTCTGCGTTGTCCGTCAATGCCTGCGCATCGGCAATCATAATATAAATTTTATCGTATTCGCCGGAATTCTGTAATTCTACACGGCGACGCAGGGAACCTACATAATGTCCCACATGAAGTTTTCCTGTCGGCCGGTCACCGGTCAGTATAATTTTACCCATTTTTCTTCTCCTGCCTTCCAAAAAGTACTATCAAAATTTTCTGCGTTCTTGAGATTTGAACTCTCAAACCTAGTATCATCATAATACAATTTTACTGGAATCTCTGTCAATGCTTTTTCTGCGTCTGTCACACATAGCGGTCGACTGCCGCATACAGACGCCCCTTTTTCGTCTCACCCTTCACGCCACGGTAGAGAAAGCGTCCCATATGACGGACGGAGATGATATCTCCCTCTTTGGGAACGGCACTGGCCGAAAGTGTCTGCCTGCCGTTTATATAAACCTGGCCTCCCTCAATCAGCGGAACCAGTTTACTTCGAGAGGAAGAAAATGCCAGGGCAAGCAGCGCATCCAGACGCACAGATGCCACACTTCCTTCTTTCCGCTGTAGTACGGGTGTTCCGACCGCATCCGGCAGCTGCGCTGTCTGTTCACAGTACACACTGGTATGACGGACTCTCGTTAATTCCCGGCAAAGATACTGCGCCATATCCTCCATACAGACCAGATAAGCCTGTTTCCCATCCATCAGAAGATCGC
Organism: Lachnospiraceae bacterium; assembly: GCA_028727605.1. GTDB lineage: Bacteria > Bacillota > Clostridia > Lachnospirales > Lachnospiraceae > Fusicatenibacter. Next base: position 12,940 of record JAQYOA010000226.1, on the reverse strand, counting down.
CCAGCTTTCCCCGCTCAATTCCCAGATTCATCAGAGACCCCAGAAAATCACGATGGGTCAGCTCCTCCGCAAATTTATCGTTCAGCGGCCGGATCACAAGATAGGCAATCGGCAGCATGGAAGGATCTCCTTCCTCCCCGTAGGACGGCAGAAAAAGAGCCGCCCTGCGCTCTGCCATTTCATAACCGCCAAACAGGACATAACGCACTCCCGGCATTTTATTCACAGTACGGTAAAAGAGATCCTGTTCCGCAAGATTCAGAAATTCCGTATACGTCGGTACATCTCTGCGGTAACACTGATTTGCCAGATCCTGAATTCGTCTTGGCAGCAGCTGTTCTTCCTCCATATTTTCTCTCCTCTTTGTCCTGTCACTCATCCAGCAGCATGGAAAGACCGATTCGCTTCTTATTCACATCCAGACTGATGACCTTTACTTCCACAATATCACCCACACTGACTGCTTCCAGCGGATGCTTAATGAACTTTTTGGTCATCTTCGAAATATGCACCAGACCGTCCTGATGAACTCCGATATCTACAAAAGCGCCAAAATCAATGACATTTCGAACGGTTCCTTTCAGGATCATCCCGACTTTTAAGTCCTTCATTTCCAACACATCCGTGCGCAGGATCGGACGGGGCATCTCATCTCTCGGATCACGTCCCGGTTTCTGAAGTTCTTTGATGATATCCCGCAGGGTAATCTCTCCGATTCCCAGTTCCTCTGCCATCTTTTTATAATCTTTTATATAGAAAGAAGTCGGTCCCTCCAAAATCTGTTCCGGACGCATTTTCAGCTTCTGAAACAGCTTTTCCACAGCTTCATAACTCTCGGGATGCACTCCTGTGGTATCCAACGGATTGCTTCCGTTCCGGATGCGAAGAAAACCGGCACACTGTTCAAAGGCTTTCGGTCCGAGTTTTGATACCTTTAAAAGTTCCTTTCGACTCTGGAACCGCCCATGTTCCTCCCGGTAAAGGACAATGTTCTTTGCAATGGTTTTGCTGATACCGGAAATATATTCCAGAAGAGAAGCCGACGCTGTGTTCAGATCCACACCGACCCGATTCACGCAGTCTTCCACCACACCGTTCAGTGCCTCTCCCAGTTTTTTCTGGTTCATGTCGTGCTGATACTGTCCCACACCGATGGATTTCGGATCAATCTTAACCAGCTCCGACAGCGGATCCTGCACTCTCCGTGCAATCGAAGCGGCACTTCTCTGTCCGACATCAAAATTCGGAAACTCCTCTGTTGCCAGTTTGCTGGCAGAGTATACGGACGCGCCCGCTTCGTTGGTAATCACATAGGCAACTTTTTCCGGGATCTCTTTGAGAATCTCTACGATAATCTGTTCAGATTCCCTGCTGGCAGTTCCGTTTCCAACAGAAATCAATGTGACACCGTATTTGCGGATCAGCTTCTTTACCGTTTCCTTGGCATCCGCAATTTTCTTTTCGTTGGTAGGCGCAGTGGGATAAACCACCGTGGTATCCAGCACTTTTCCGGTGGCATCTACCACTGCCAGCTTGCATCCGGTACGAAATGCAGGATCCCATCCAAGAACAACCTGTCCTGCAATGGGCGGCTGCATCAGCAGCTGTTCCAGATTTTTTCCGAATACTTTGATTGCACCGTCCTCCGCTTTTTCCGTCAGTTCGTTCCGGATCTCCCGCTCGATGGCAGGGGCAATCAATCTGTTATAGGCATCTGCCACGGTTGCCCGAAGAACCGGTGAGGTCACAGGATTTTCCCGGGTAATCACCTTTTTCTCCAGATACCGCAGAATTTCCTCTGTTGGTGCTTCCACCTTCACGGTCAGGATCTTTTCTTTTTCTCCGCGGTTCAGGGCCAGCACGCGATGTCCGGCAATCTTTGCGACCGCCTCTGAAAAATCATAATACATCTCATAAACAGACTCTGCCTTTTCATCCTTTGCTTCGGACAAAATCTTTCCTTTTCTCTCTGTCCTCTTTCGGATTTCCGTACGGTAATCCGCCTCATCGGAAATACTCTCTGCGATAATATCACAGGCTCCCGCGATCGCCTCCTGCGCCGTTGTCACGCCTTTCTCCTCCGACAGAAAAGCCTGTGCTTCCTCCTCCAGCGGACGCTTCGTCATCTGAAGGCAAATGATATTGGCCAGCGGCTCCAGTCCTTTCTCTTTTGCAATGGTAGCCCTTGTCCTCCTTTTGGGCCGATACGGGCGATAAAGATCTTCCACTGTCACCAGCGCAGAAGCCTCCTCAATCGCTGCTTTCAGTTCCGGAGTCAGTTTTCCCTGTTCCTCAATGCTCGCCAATACCTGAGCCTTGCGATCATTGAGATTTCTCAGATACATCAGGCGCTCATAAAGATTTCTGAGCACTTCATCATTCAAAGAACCGGTTGCTTCTTTTCTATATCTTGAAATAAAGGGAATGGTATTTCCCTCGTCGATCAACTTTACTGCCGCTTCTACCTGCCATGCATTCACATGAAGTTCCTGCGCCAGTACCTGATTCATGTCCATAAATAACCTCCATCTTTCTGTTTTGCAATCTCACAGAACAGAAACTTTCACTCTTTTGATTCCTTTACTACCTTATCAAGAGGACTTGCTTTTGTCAACTGCACATGTTAGAATACGGATAATCCATTTTTATTATTAACGCAAAGGAAGTGATATTGTTATGAGTGACAATTCATATGATTCCAATCAGATGAATGATCCGGACTATCAGAACGCAAACCCTTACGGTCCTCCATCGGGTCAGAGACCGGGACCTTATCAGCATTACCAACAGCAGCCTCCGATCCATTACAAAGAACACGGTTCGCAAAGTCTTGCCGCCGCTTCTATGGTGATGGGCATCTGTTCTTTTCTTTTTATGATGAGCGGAGGTTTCTTTTTCTTTGGCGCACTGGGAATCCTGTTTGCCCTGCTGAGCCGCGGCTGCGGCAAGATGTCTGGAACCGCAAAAGCCGGCATGACCGGTTCGATTGCCGGTATCGTAATCGGAATGATCGTTTATGTGGTTCTCTTTTTCAGTTTGTTCCGGACAAATGATATTCAGGATTATCTGAATGACTATCAGCAGTTTTTTAACACGGAAGAAAATCAGCAGGAAATGCCGTCCAATTTCGGTACCATTGCCTGGATTACTGACAGCGAAAGGATCTGACCATGCATATGAAAAAACGAAAATCTTCTGAATTAAAAAAATATTCCCGGGAAGCCATGGTCGGACGCTACGGCGTGCTGGCGGGATCGACAGCTCTTTACCTGCTTCTATCCCTTTTCTGTTCTATGATGCCGGCACTGGTTTTTTCCGGCGATGACCTGTTTAACACCATTTTGTTCTACATCACCACATTTTTGTTTCTGCTTCTTGTCAATCTTCTGAATGTGGGATACTCCAGGATCAGCCTTACCTGCCTGCGTCAGGAAAAGCCTTCCGTGGGAGATCTGCTGCATGCCTTTTTCCATCATCCGGACCGATACCTTTTGATGTACCTGATCCCCACCGGAATCAGCTTTGCCATTTCTCTGGCAGCCGATTTTTTCAGCACTTGCGTACTGAATGAGCTTTCCGCTGTTTCCGTGGATTTATACGGAACCACACTTTCCTATATGCTCTGCATACTGGCTGTGTCTGCCCTTTCGAATCTGATCAGTCTTCTGGTTCTGCTTCCGTTTTCTCTGGCAGCCTACGTTATGCTGGATTCCCCGGACCTTGGACCGCTGCAGTCGCTCAAAGAAAGTGCCCGGCTGATGAAGAAAAACAAACTGCGCTTTCTCTATCTTACTTTCAGTTTCTTTGGTATTTACCTTCTTGGCAGCTGTTCCTGCGGAATCGGTTTCCTCTGGGTAATGCCCTACATGGAAACTACCATATCTGCCTTTTATCTGGATCTGAAAAACGAACTGTAAACAAAAGATCCCGCCGGATTTTAAACCGACGGGATTTTTTTTATCTCTCAAACAGATGATCCATCATCTCGCAGCCTCTGGAAACACTGTTTCCGGAAATGGCTGCTTCTTTTTCATTGTAATGCCAGGAGTGACTCTCCGGTTTTGTACTGTCGTACAGAAGATACGGAACCGGACGTGCTACATGTGTGCGCAGCCGGATCGGAGTCGGATGATCCGGAAGTACCAGAAGACGGTAGTCAACCCCTGCGGCATCAAGCGCCTCGGATGCCGGCTTGATGACACGGCTGTCCAGAGCTTCGATTGCCTGAATCTTTTTCTCTACACTTCCCTGATGGCCCATCTCATCGGGTGCTTCCACATGAATATAGGCAAAATCATAGCCGTCGTTTACCAGCGCATCCACAGCTGCATGTGCCTTGCCTTCGTAATTGGTGTTCAGACCGCCGTTTGCACCCTCTACCTGAATATTGTCCATCCCGGCACCGACTGCAATTCCCTTTAACAGATCAACGGCAGAAATCATCACACCCTTTTTGTGATATTTCTCTTCAAAAGAAGACAGCGCCGGCCTTGTGCCTGCACCCCAGAACCAGAAACTGTTGGCCGGATTCTTTCCCTCTGCCTTTCTCTTCTGATTCAGCGGATGATCCTTCAGAATCTCATAGCTTCTTTTCTGCATTGCGAGAAGAACCTCATCTTTCGGCAGATATTCTCCGACTACACGTCCCAGAACATCGTGAGGTGCTGTCAGCTCCACAATGCTTCCGTTCTTCCAGATCAGACAATGGCGATAGCTGGTTCCCACATAAAACCGGTATTCCTCATTCTGCAGCTCTTCTGCGACCGCCTTCAGCAATACTGCGGCATCTTCCGTGCTGATTTCATCGGAACTGTGATCCAGAATCGTCTGTTCCTCATAGGAAAGACCTTCCGTCTCTGTCAGCGTTACGATATTGCATCGGAAGGAGACATCCGTATCCTCCATCGGCACACCAATGCTCAATGCCTCCAACGGAGAACGTCCGGTGTAGTATTTCTTTGGATCGTAACCGATCACCGACAGATTTGCCGTATCGCTTCCCGGCGACATTCCTTCCGGAATGGTATTTACCATGCCGATCTCGGACTTTGCAGATAAGGCATCCATAGCCGGTGTTTTCGCATACTCCAGCGGTGTTTTTCCTCCCAGAGCATCGATCGGTTCATCTGCCATTCCATCTCCTAATACGACTAAATACTTCATAATAATCCTCTCCTCCATGGACAGCAAAAAATTCTGCCCGCTTCCTCACCGCGGCATTTGCCGTGGATCCGGTTTTTCTTCTCTATTAAATTCTGGCACGAATCATGCTAAGGATTCCATCCAGCTTTTCTGCTTTCTCTTTATACTCGTGTTCTGCAATCTCTCCGGTAATAAAAGCGAATTCCTCTTTCAGACTCGGAACCGTTACCACATCCACTTTTCCAAAGAGTGCCTCCACTTCCTCAAGGCGCTCGGATAAGCTGCCTTTCAGGCGGACAAAGAAGCGGCTCTTCACATCGTCAATCTTCATCAGTTCCAGCTTTTTGCTGCTCCAGTTCATCATGATATTTCTGTGAAGGTGCTTTGCACAGTCTACCACATCGGCAACAACCGCGCTGGCTGTCGGCAGCTTGCCTGCCCCGCTTCCATAGAACATTGCATCACCCAGTACGTTTCCGTGAATAAAGATGGCATTAAATACTCCATTCACGCTGAACAGCGGATTATTCTGATCAATCATCACCGGGCTTACCATGGCATAGAAGCCTTCGCCCACTTTACGGCTGGTAGCCAGCAGCTTAATGCTGGTTCCCATGGCAATTGCATACTTGATGTCTTCCGCCGTTATTTTGGTGATGCCTTCTGTATAGACATCTTCGTAATTTACATGGTTTCCATAAGCCAGAGAAGAAAGAATCGCAATCTTACGGCAGGCATCGTATCCCTCAACATCTGCCTCCGGATTCCGCTCGGCATAGCCAAGCCGCTGTGCTTCTTTCAATACATCGGCAAAATCCGAACCGTCACTTGCCATCTTGCTGAGAATGTAATTGGTCGTTCCGTTTAAAATACCGGTCACCTCATCAATCTCATCCGCAGTCAGGGAAGAATTCAGCGGACGAATGATCGGAATACCGCCGCCGCAGCTGGCTTCAAAAAGGTAGTTGATATCTTTCGATTTTGCAATCTCAAGAAGCTCTGTCCCGTGACGTGCCACCAGCTCTTTATTGGAAGTGCAGACACATTTTCCGGCGAGAAGCGCACGTTTTGTGAAGGTATAGGCTGGCTCAAGTCCGCCCATCACTTCCACCACGATCTGAACTTCCGGGTCATTGATAATCGTCTCAAAGTCGTGAACCAGGACTTTCTCAACCGGATCCCCCGGGAAATCCCGCAGATCCAGAACATACTTGATATTGATCTCGTCCCCCGCTTTTTTATTTATACTGGCATGGTTCGTGTTAATAACCTCTACAACACCGGAACCTACGGTGCCATATCCTAATACCGCGATCTGAATCATATCTTTTTCCTTTCTGTCAGGACTCCTGTCCCAGTATTTTAAAATAATGAATTCCCTCAAGTGCCTCGATATCTTCCACCATTGCAGAGGCATTCCCCAATTCTTCCGCAATATCCACACTGATCGTCAGAGAGGCAACTCCATTGAGTGGAATCGTCTGGTGGATTGTCAATATATTTCCATGATACTGTGCAATGATCTTCAGCACATCCGAGAGTAATCCCGGCTCATCATCCATCTGCAGAAGAAAGGTTATCGTTTTTCCCTTCGCATTATCATGGAAAGGAAGAATATCATCCTTGTATTTATAAAAGGAACTCCGGCTGATACCGGCCTTTTCTGTCGCCTGCTGAACAGTCAGCTCTTTTGTGTCCATCAGGCGTTTTGCCTCAATGACTTTCAGCAGAACATCCGGAACCGCCTTTTCCTTTATCACATAATATTTTGTCTTCTCGTCCCGCATGGCAATCCCCCGTGTCTCCTAATATCTTTCCAGGAAATACATTTGTATTCACAGCAAAGATCGTACCACATTCTGTTTCACTGTGCAAGGAATTTTTTCACCTAAAACTTTTTACTTCCCCCACCGTGGCTTCGGCCACTGGATGCGGTATGTACACTGCTCCCGCCGGATCTGCCTCCTCCTCCATGTCCCGGAGGCGGATTCTTTGGTATCTTTCTTGTCATAATATGGCGGTCAATCAGCACATCCTTGCTGTCGCGAATCTTCACTTCACCCAGTCTGGCGTAATTTCTCGCACCCTGATTTTTCTTTTTCCGGTAACTGCCGCAGATTCCAAAATATACAAGAAGCGCCGTAATCACACCGCAGATGACCGCAAACATCATCTCCCATACAGAAAGGGTACGATAATGTATTATTTTTCCGGTTTCATCAACCAGATAGTCTCCCTCCGACACACCCCGGTCATAACTTTCCAGTGACATGGAAATCATGGTTTCAAAAGCCTGCGCATAGTCACCATCTCCCGCATAACCGCTGGCACAGTCAAGAATATCATCAATCTCACGATCCGACAGATAATACCGCATAATTCCGGATGTAGAAATGACGATCTGGCGCTGTCCCATGTCAATCAGAAGACAAATTCCGTTCTCATCCTTTTCATTTGGATATTTTTTGTCATAGAAGTCATCTGCAATCTCCTGTGACTCTTTTGTTCCGCTGCTGTTTTCCGTCAGAATCACCATATGGCTCTTTGTTTTTTCCTCAAAGCCCCTGCAGGAACTTTCCAGTTTGGCAGTCTCATTCTCTCCCAGAATTCTTGCATTGTCATAGACATACTGGTCGTCCGCCCTGACATCCGATACGCCAAAGAACATGCACAGGCCAAACAAAAGCAGAACAAAAAAAGCATTCCGTCCTTTTTCCCGGCAAACTCTCATAGCAAATATCCTCCCACCATCATAAGTACCATTACAATCAATCCGCTGATCACGGAAACCAGGGCAGCTTTTTTGCGATCCACCGGAAACTCACCGTTTATTTTTCCGGTCTGTCCGTTCATGGCATAGTAATAAATGGTGCCGTTTTTTCCGGGATACGTCAGTGTCCATACCGGGCAGAGTACATACTGCCACTTGTCCGCAACGGTACGGATCTGCATCCGTTCTCCTTCCATCGACGAGTATTCTGACGCTTCATTTTTCAGCGCATTCTTCACCATCGCATCACGTTCCGATTTCAGGTCTTCCTCCACTTCTTTTCTTTCAATATCCCTTTTTTCGGCCTGGAAACCGGACAGATATCCCATGGAGAAGTCCTTTATCCCATCCGGTTTATAAGGCTGAACACATTCCATCAGATCCTTGTCCGCTTTTTTCAATGCATTTCTGGAAAGGCCTCCAATTTCCACGGTTCCTTCCCGTTTGACATCGTAAACACTGGTTTCCGTATACTCGATGTCCCCGGTTCTCCAGATGCGGATTTTTCTTCCCCTGGCATTGTAAGCGCCGTCAAAAGATCCGCCGTAAATCCAATAAGGGAAATAAACACCTGTCATTTTCCGGATTTGCTCTTTATCAAAAAAATCTCCTGGAATGAATTTCTTTTTCCTTACATAGGACAGAAATTTGTCCACTGCCAGTTTCCGATCAATCGTAAAAGGAATCACCCGATCCGGCAGATACTCACCGGAAAGCCGCCCGGTGAGCACCACGGGGTTATGGCAATAGAAGCAAAACGTCGCCGCGGTTGTCTCGTCGGTGATAATCTCCGCACCGCAGCTGGGACACGTATAGACAACGGCCCGATCCGTGTCCTGTTCTTCCTTCTCTTCTTCCTCATCTCGTTTTGCCTCGGCTTCTGTATTGGCATTTGCTGCCTCTTCTTCCGTAAATTTTGACAGACAGTATTCGCATTTGTACTGTCCGCTTCCCGGATCAAAGATCAGTTCTCCTCCGCAGTTGGGACATTTATAAGTAATTGCGGGCATATTTTGTCCCTCCTTTATAAATACTGCCGTTACGGTCTTGGCTTACCGCAGTTGGAGCAGAATTTTCCCTCATTCTGTGTGCCGCAGCTGCACTTCCAGGCCGTATTTTCCGGACGCTTAGCTCCACAGTTGGAACAGAAATTTCCCGTGTTTTCTGCTCCGCAGCTGCATTTCCAGGTTTCTTTTGCAGCCGGCTTTTTACTTCCGCAGTTACAGCAGAAATTTCCCGTGTTCTCTGCTCCGCAGCTGCATTTCCAAACACCTGTCTGCTGCTCCTTTTCCGCTCTGGCAGCTGCTTCCTTTTGCTGGTTCATCTGCATCTGGGAAAGATTGACAGCCGATGTGGTATTCATCGCTGCGCCCTGCATGTTCATTCCCATATTCATTCCCATAAATCCGGTCATAGCCCCATTGGAATTTGCAGCCGCTTTCTCCATGCTTCGCGCGAAGGCACCCTGCACGTATCCCTCCCGCACGGACGGATCCGACATCATTGCTCCCTGGTTGCGCATATGAATCAGATTCTTGGATTCTTCGTCATAGGAGATGCTGGCAATGGCCACCGACTGAATCTCCATTCCGCGCATACTTCTCCAGCTCTCATCCATCGCATCTGCCATATACCGGGAAAGTTCCACGCTCTTGGAAGGCACATAGGAGATCCGGATACCGTCCGCGGACATCTGATTGATGGATGCCTGAAGCCCTTCCAGGAACTCATTCATATACTGCTCATTGATATCCTCAATCTCCACCCTGGATGCGTTTCTCGGCACTGCCTCCGCATAAAAACGAATGGGATCCGTGATTCGGATCGAATACGTTCCATGCGCACGGAGGAAAAGTTCCGCATTATAGAAACTGTCAAAATAATTCACCGGATTACGGGTTCCGAATTTGATTCCCTTGATCTCCTGGAGATTGACATAATATACTTTCTGATTTCTCGGGGTCTGACCCCCGAAACGAAGACGGTCAAAGGTCTCTTTCACCGCACCGCCCAGATCTCCGTCAAACATAGACGGCAGGGAGGAGTTATCCACCGTATAGTATCCCGGCTGTGCAGTATAATCCACAATTTTCCCTCCGTCCACGAGCATCATGAACTGATTATCGTACACACGGATCACGGAACCGTTGGAAACAGTCTGTGCGGTTCCTTTTTTGTTCTGTCCTCTGCGGACCTGGATTCCCTCTGTCAGTACCGTATGTTCCCCCATCTCATACGGTTCAATGGTTTCCAGCCACTGATCTGATAAGCCCCCACTCATCGCCTGCACTGCTGCTTTGATAATTCCCATATCTCTACCTCCTTATCTTTGGCAGATGCCCTGTTTTACCGGGGCTTTCTGCTGTTTTAAAAGAAAAGAGAGCATTTCTTTTGTCAGCGTCTAAGTATTCCGCCAGAAATGCTCTCTTTCCAAGCTGCAACATACGGCTTTGTATTTATCCGTTTTTATTCCTCTTCATTTTCTTTCGTTCCAAGGGCGATCCATTTCAGATATGCATTGACGAACAAATCAATGCTTCCATCCATAACCGCATCTACATTGCCTGTCTCCGCATTGGTACGATGATCTTTTACCATTGTATACGGCTGCATTACGTAGGAACGAATCTGATTGCCCCATCCGATTTCCGTCACCTCTCCACGGATATCGCTGAGCTTTTCCGCCTGTTCCTGCAGTTTCAGCATGTAGAGTTTTGCTTTCAGCATCTGCATTGCCTTGTCCTTATTCTGGAACTGGGAACGCTCATTCTGACAGGTTACAACAATACCTGTCGGCATGTGTGTAATACGAATTGCCGAAGACGTCTTGTTGATGTGCTGTCCGCCGGCACCGCTGGACCGATATGTGTCGATCCGGATGTCCTCATCCCGGACTTCCACATCGATTTCCTTATCAATATCCGGCATAACATCGCAGGACACAAAAGAGGTCTGCCGCTTTCCGGCTGCATTGAACGGAGAAATTCTTACGAGGCGGTGAACGCCTTTCTCCGATTTCAGATAACCATAAGCGTTTTCTCCATTTACCTGGAACGTCACCGACTTTACACCGGCTTCATCCCCGTCCAGGAAATCCAGCTCTTCAATGGAAAATCCTTTTCTCTCCGCCCAACGGGTATACATCCGGTACAGCATACCGCACCAGTCACAGGCTTCTGTACCGCCTGCTCCCGCATTCAGCTTAATAATGGCATTGTTTGTGTCAAACTCACCGGACAGCAGCGTCTTAATGCGGATCGCATCAAAAGATGCCTTAAATTCGTCCAGCATTTCCTGGATCTCCGGAATCACAGACGGGTCATTCTCTTCATAGCCCATCTCAATCAGGGTTTCCATATCTTCCTTCGCACTTACCAGCTTCTGATAAGTGTCCCGGTCCTCTTTCATGCTGCTTAACTGCTTCATGTAGTTCTGCGCTTCTTCCGGACGATCCCAGAAATCGGGTTCCTCCATCTTACGCTCTAATTCTTCGATCCTCTGCTCTTTATTAGCGAGGTCAAAGTGAATCCCTCACTTCCACTAATGGTTTGTCGTAGGTGTTCAATTCACTCTTGAACTGGTCTAATTCTACCATAAGTTTCACCTGCTTTCTGTTTTATTTTTTTATTACGCCTTACGCCATCTTGCGTCCGCAGCACTGTTTGTATTTCTTGCCGCTTCCGCATGGGCACGGGTCATTTGGATAAATCTTCTTTTCGGTGCGCTGTTTTGGTTTCTTCGGACCGGATTCATCCTTGTTGGTTCCGGTTACCTTTGCCACCTGTTCACGCTCCACCTTCTGCTCCACCCTCACGTGGAACAGCAGCCGGACGGTATCCTGCTGGATGGACTCGAGCATCTCATTGAACATATCATAAGCGGCCATCTTATATTCCACCTTCGGATCACGCTGTCCGTAAGCCTGCAGTCCGATTCCCTCACGGAGCTGATCCATGTCATCGATGTGATCCATCCACTTCTGATCAATCACTTTCAGAAGGACAACCCTCTCCAGTTCACGGATCTGTTCTGCCTCAGGGAATTCCGCCTCTTTTTCATCATAGAGTTTTACCGCTTCCTCTTTCAGTTCCTGCTTCAGCTGGTTCTTGGACATATCCTTCACACGCTCCGGTGTAATCAGCTTTAGCGGAATGATGGACCGCAGCACTTCATTGAGTTCTACCAGATTCCACTCGGATGTCTCCGCATTTTCTCCGATGCAGGTATCCACAATGCCGTCAATGGTATCTGCAATCATCTTGAAAATGGAATCGCGCATGCTTTCTCCATCCAGCACGCGGCGGCGCTCCTTGTAGATGATTTCCCTCTGTTCATTGTTTACCTGATCGTAATCCAACAGATTCTTACGGATTCCGTAGTTATTTCCCTCGATCTTCTTCTGTGCCTTCTCGATTGCAGAAGAAAGCATTTTATGCTCAATCTGCTCGTTTTCCGGTACGCCAAGGGACTGGAAGACACCCATCAGTTTCTCGGATCCAAACAGACGCATCAGATCATCTTCCAGGGAAATATAGAAGCGGGATTCACCCGGATCTCCCTGTCGTCCGGAACGTCCGCGGAGCTGATTGTCAATACGTCGGGATTCATGGCGCTCGGTGCCGATAATCTTCAGGCCGCCTGCCTCTTTTGCCACCTCATCCAGCTTAATATCCGTACCACGGCCTGCCATATTGGTTGCAATCGTCACCGCTCCGTGGATGCCGGCATCCGCTACAATCTCAGCTTCAAGCTCATGATATTTCGCGTTCAACACCTTATGCGGAATTCCGCGCTTGTGGAGCATCGCGCTCAGTTCCTCAGAGGCATCAATATTGATCGTACCAACAAGCACAGGCTGACCGGTAGCATGCGCTCTCGCGACCTCGTCCACCACTGCCTTGAGTTTTTCTTTTTTCGTTTTATAAACTGCATCCTGAAGATCCCTGCGGATCACCGGCCTGTTCGTCGGAATCGCTATGACGTCCATTCCGTAAATATCCCGGAACTCCTTTTCTTCTGTCAGCGCCG
>JAQYOA010000225.1 GCA_028727605.1 Lachnospiraceae bacterium | reverse complement strand
TCAAAGAATGAGCCAAGGCTCTATGTAAATCAGTCAAGTATGTGTTCGTCCGTCGATGGCAAAATTGGACTTCATTTGCTCCTATTGTCCACCAGTAATTTAACCCATAAGAGGTCAAAATGGGCTTGTCCACCAGTAATTCGGCCACTATAAACCCATAAATTTCCGTTCAAATTCCATCAAAACCGAACAGTCCAGACAGAATTTTGGGCATAGAAAAAGCCCGGAAAATGGCGTATTTCCGGGCTTTTTTAGCATTTTTAAGCTGTAGATTATCGCTTGCTGAACTGAGGTGCGCGACGAGCGGCTTTGAGGCCGTACTTCTTTCTCTCTTTCATTCTTGGATCGCGGGTAAGGAAACCTGCTTTCTTAAGAACTGGTCTGTAATCTGCGTCTACATTCAGAAGAGCACGTGCAACACCATGACGGATTGCTCCAGCCTGTCCGGTGTATCCGCCGCCGTGTACATTTACGATTACATCGAACTTGTCAACTGTCTCAGTTGCAACCAGCGGCTGACGAACGATTACTTTTAAGGTCTCAAGACCAAAATACTCATCGATATCTCTCTTATTAATTGTAACTTTACCGGTTCCTGGTACCAGGTAAACTCTTGCGATAGATTTTTTTCTTCTTCCGGTTCCGTAGAATTTTGCGCTAGCCAATGTTCTTTACCTCCCTATTAAAATGTTAACACTTCCGGCTGCTGTGCTGCATGCGGATGCTCTGCGCCAGCATATACGTGAAGCTTAGTGAACATCTGTCTTCCAAGAGGTCCCTTGGGAAGCATACCTTTCACTGCCAGTTCAACAACTTTTTCCGGTTTCTTAGCCATCATCTCGCGAAGGGTAGCTTCTTTCATACCACCTACATAATCAGAGTGGCTGTAGTAGATCTTCTGATCCATCTTCTTGCCAGTTACTTTTACTTTATCTGCATTGATTACGATCACATAATCACCGGTATCTACATGTGGGGTGTATTCCGGTTTGTTTTTACCGCGTAATACTTTTGCTACCTCAGATGCCAGACGACCTAAAGTACATCCATCTGCATCAACAACATACCATTTTCTCTCAATCTTATCTGGATTCGCCATAAAGGTGTTCATGGATATAACCTCCTGTTAATCTTCACTTTGTTGTTACATATATTAGGAAACCGCCTTACCGGGGCTAATGGCATCGGCGTTTTCATACTACGTCACATTGAATAATTATATTATATACATTCTGGAATGTCAACTGTTTTTTTTACATTCTTCGCGGAGTTTTCTATCTTTTCCTGTGTCATTTCCGCCGATTTTCCTCCTCCCATTCAGGATATCGGATTTCAAGCAAAGTGAGTCCCTGCGGTCTGGCTGTCGGACCTGCTTTTGTACGGTCTCTGGCTTTTAGAATCTCCCGAACGGCATCCGGAGAATAACTTCCCTTTCCAACCTCCAGCAGAGTTCCCGCAATAATTCGTACCATGTTATAGAGAAAACCATTTCCGGTAATTCGAAAATGAATCATATCATTTTCTTTCCAGACTCTTGTCTCATAGATTGTGCGCACTGTATCCGTCACATCCGGATTTTCTGTGGCAAAGCTTTTAAAATCATGTGTTCCCACCAGATATCCGGCAGCTTCACGCATCGCCTCCACATCCAGTCTCCCATACCAGAATGCCGCATACAGCCTTCTTGTCGGATCACAAAAAGTACGATTCAGGATACAATACTCATAGGTCTTAACCGTCGATGTAAAACGCGGGTGAAATTCCGGAGGCACTTCTTCTGACTTCTGAATCCGAATATCCTCCGGCAGTCTTGTATTCAGCGCAAACGCTACCTTATCCGCAGGCATTCTCGCATCGGTATCAAACACAGCCACATTGCCAAGAGCATGGACTCCTGCATCCGTGCGGCTTGCTCCTATCGTATTCACCTGACAGCCGAAAAGATCCGAGAGCGCATCGTTCAGTGCCTCCTGCACTGTCATTCCATTTGGCTGAACCTGCCAGCCGCAGTAATTTGTACCGTCATAGGCAACTGTAAGTTTGATTCTCCTCAATGCAGCCCCTCCTCTTCCATCTGTTTTTCTGCCGTCCGAATGAGTGATCGCTCCTTAAAATCCCAGAATACAAAATGCAGCACTTACAAGAAGATATCCGATCAGGATGCCATAGGCTGCATAATCCCTGGAATGATAACGCAGCGGTTTCATCTGGGTCCGTCCTTCGCCTCCGTGATAGCAGCGTGCCTCCATTGCAAGGGCCAGATCATTGGCTCTTCGAAATGCAGATATAAACAGCGGCACCAAAAGAGGAACCATATTTTTCACCTTTTGAATCAGATTTCCGCTCTCAAAATCCGCACCCCTTGCCATCTGTGCCTTCATGATTTTATCCGTCTCTTCCAAAAGAATCGGGATAAAGCGCAGTGCAATAGACATCATCATTGCGATTTCATGAACCGGTACATGAAGCTTTTTCAGCGGTCCCATAAGACTTTCCATTGCATCCGTCAGCTGATTCGGCGTGGTAGTCAAAGTCATCAGAGAAGAACCTATGATCAGAAATACCAGACGAATCGCCATTTTTGCAGCGAAGGTAAGACCTTCCACTGTTATTTTTATTTTCCAGATCTGAAAAACCGGCTCTCCCGGTGTAAAGATGATGTTGAAAAACATCGTAATCGCCAGAAGCATCATAATCGATTTCAGACCTTTTACGATAAATTTAAACGGGACTTTTGAAATAAGGATCATTACTCCCAAAAACAAAGCCCCCAGCACATATCCCCAGCTGTGAAACAGAAACAGAGAAATGATATAAGCGATGGTTCCTACAAATTTTACCCTTGGGTCCAGACGGTGAAGAATGGAATCTGCCGGATAATACTGGCCTAATGTAATATCTCTAATCATGGTATCCTACTTCCCTTCTCTCGCTTTAAGTGCAAAAAGAATCGATTCTTTTGCTTCTTCCACCGTCGTCGCCGTCACGTCCACATCCATACCGTGTTCTTTTAATGCATGCATAATATATGTCATCTGCGGGGCTGCCAGTCCCATCGTTTCCAGTTCTTTATAATGGGAAAACACCTCTTTAGGAGCACCGTCAAAAGCAACCTGTCCCTTATTCATGACTATAATGCGCTCAACATACCGCGCAATATCTTCCATACTGTGAGATACCAGTAAAATAGAAATTCCACGCTCTTTGTGCAGTCTTTCTATCTGGTCAAGAATTTCATCTCTTCCTTTCGGATCCAGACCAGCGGTAGGCTCATCCAGAATCAGGAAATCCGGATTCATGGCAAGGACTCCGGCGATTGCCACCCGGCGCTTCTGTCCTCCGGATAGTTCAAAAGGGGACTTGTCATACAGTTCTTCTGACACGCCAACCGAAGAAAGCGCTTTTCGTGCCCGCTCTTTACATTCCTCAGGAGAGAGCCCCTGATTCTTTGGTCCAAAGCAGACATCCGTCAGAACATCCGTCTCAAAAAGCTGGTGTTCCGGATACTGAAATACCAATCCCACATGGCTTCTCAGCTGTCTGAGATCGTACCCTTCCTGCCAGATATCTTCACCGCGATAAAAAACATGGCCTGAGGTCGGACGAATCAATCCGTTCAGATGCTGTACCAGGGTAGATTTCCCGCTCCCCGTGTGGCCGATTACTCCCACAAACTGTCCGTCCGGTATCTCCAGATTCACATGCTCCAGCGCATGCATTTCATAAACGGTTCCCGGACTGTATATATACGTTACATCTTCCAATTTTACTGACATAATGCACTCACCAATTCCTCTGTGGTCAGGATTCCTTCCGGAAGATCCACTCCACTCTTTCGCAGTTCATAAGCCAATAGTGTCACCTGCGGAACATCAAGACGAAGCTCTTTCAATTTTTCCACCTGCGAAAAGATCTCTCTTGGTGTCCCCTGCATAACGATTCTTCCCTCATCCATTACAAAAACATTATCCGCAAAGACAACTTCCTCCATATAATGGGTGATGAGAATTACCGTTACCCCTTTTTTCTCATTTAACTCCCTCACTGCCCGAAGAACTTCCTTTCGTCCATTCGGATCAAGCATTGCTGTCGGTTCATCCAGTACGATACATTCCGGCTGCATTGCCATAACACCGGCAATGGCTACCCTCTGCTTCTGACCGCCCGAAAGTTTATTGGGAGATTGTGTACGGTATGCAATCATTCCGGTCGCAGCCAGGCTTGCATCAACTCTCTTCCAAATCTCCTCTGTGGGAACTCCCATGTTCTCCGGTCCGAATCCCACATCCTCTTCCACCACATTTCCGATGATCTGATTATCCGGATTCTGAAATACCATTCCGGCTTTCTGCCGGATTTTCCAGACATCTTCTTCCTCGGAAGTGTCCATGTTGTCAACCCAGAGTGTTCCCTCTGTCGGAACCAGCAATGCATTGATATGTTTCGCAAATGTGGATTTTCCGCTGCCGTTATGTCCAAGAATGGCGATAAACTGACCCGCCTCAATTTCCAGATTGACATCATCAATTGCTCTTGTAGCTTCCGGTTCCTCCGTATCATCTTCATACCTGAAATAATCAAAACCTAATTTTGCGGCCTTAATGATTCCCATGGCTTATTCCCCGCTTTCTTCTGCACGGCAGACGTCCTCAATCAGTTCCCAGATCTCCTCACGTCCCTGCTTTGTCTCAGCAGAAAACGGAATTACAATCGTATCTTTTTCCACCCGAAGAGTTTCCCGGATTAATTTGATTTGTTTTGAAATCTGGCTTCGCTTGATTTTGTCCAGTTTCGTCGCAATGATCACCGGCTGATATCCGTTTCTTAAGATCCAGTCATACATGATCACATCGTTTTCTGACGGTGCATGGCGAATATCAATCAGCAGAAAGACCGCCCGCAGCATCTCAGACTGATGAAGATAATCTTCGATCAGCTTTCCCCATTTCGCCTTCACCTCTTCAGAAGCCTTCGCAAAACCATAACCCGGAAGATCAACCAGAAACATCTTTTCATTAATATGATAGTAGTTGATCGTCTGCGTTTTTCCCGGCTGCGCACTGGTGCGGGCCAGGGATTTTCGGTTCATAAGTGCATTGATCAGTGATGACTTACCTACATTGGATTTTCCGGCAAATGCCACTTCTACCTGATCGGTTTTCGGCAGTTTGCTGGTAATTCCGCAGACGTATTTCAATTCCACCTGTTTGATTACCATGATTAACTCTCTCCTGTTATTGTCTGTCAAGGGCATATGTAAGCACCTGTTCCATCGTTTCTACCAGATGGATCGTAAGTCCCTCTGTAATTTCCAGATCCAATTCTCTGACATCCGGTTCATTTTTGTCCGGAACAAGAACCGTATGAACACCTGCTTTTTTCGCTGCCAGAAGCTTTTCTTTCAATCCGCCGATCGGAAGAACACGCCCCCGAAGCGTAATCTCTCCGGTCATGGCAACGTCCGCCTTAACCGGAACGTTAGTGATCGCGGAAAGCATGGCTGTCGCCATTGTAATTCCGGCGGAAGGTCCGTCTTTCGGAACCGCACCCTCGGGAATATGAATGTGGATATCATTCTTACTGAAGAATTCTTTTTCGATCTGATACTGTTCTGCCACAGACCGAATATAACTGATTCCTGCCTGTGCAGATTCTTTCATAACATCTCCAAGCTGACCCGTCAGCAGGAATTCGCCTTTTCCCGGCATAACATTCACTTCAATCTGAAGTGTATCACCGCCAACTGCGGTCCAGGCAAGTCCACGCACAATTCCGATCTCTGATTTTTCATTTACCGGCTGGAACTCGTATTTTTCTTTTCCAAGAAACTCTTCCAGATTCTCCGCCGTCACATCAACACTTACTTCCTTCTCTTCCAGAAGTTTTCTGGCACTCTTTCTGCAGATTCTTCCGATCTGTCGCTCCAGAGAACGGACTCCCGCCTCCCGGGTGTATCCGCTGATAATTCTTCCAAGAGCCTCGTCACTGATTGAAAGCTGTTCTTCTTTCAGACCGTTTGCCTTAATCTGTTTTGGGATCAGATGTTCTTGTCCGATATGAAATTTTTCATTTTCTGTATAACTTGAGATCTCGATCACTTCCATTCGATCAAGCAGCGGTTTGGGAATTCCCTGGATATCGTTCGCTGTCGCAATAAACAGAACTTCTGACAGATCAATGGGGATTTCCACATAATGATCCGAGAAACGATTATTCTGTTCCGAATCCAACACTTCCAGAAGAGCAGAAGACGTATCTCCTTTGTAATCCGAACTGACTTTGTCAATTTCATCCAGAAGCATCAGCGGATTCTTTACCTTTGCCTGATGCAGTCCCTGGGCAATACGGCCCGGCATAGCTCCGATATAGGTTCTTCTATGTCCCCGGATTTCTGCTTCATCGTGTACACCGCCAAGGCAGATCCTCACATATTTTTTGTTCAATGCTCTCGCAACAGAACGGGCAATTGATGTTTTTCCGGTACCCGGCGGTCCCACAAGACAAAGAATCGGACTCTCTCCCTTTTTCGTAAGCGTACGAACTGCCAGGAACTCCAGAATCCGTTCCTTGACTTTGGACAATCCATAATGATCCTCTTCCAGCACTTCTCTCGCTTTTGCCAGATCCTGATTATCCCTGGACGCCTTATCCCAGGGCAACCCGAGCAAGGTCTCGATATAACCGCGGATCACACCTGCTTCTGACGGATTATTCCCGGAATTCTCCAGTCTGTGGATCTCATCCGCAATTTTATCTTTTACTTCACGGGATGCTTTCAGTTTCTCGAGTTCCTTTTTGTAATTCGCAATCTCTGACTGTACATTATCTTCGCCAAGCTCTTCCCGAATCACCCTGAGCTGCTCTCTTAAAATATACTCTTTCTGATTCTTATCAATCCGCTCTTTTATTTTTCCCTGCAATTCCATGCGGATTTCCTGAATCTGTATCTCGTTTGCAAGCATTACGTTCAAAGTATCATATCTCTCGGGAAGCTCCACTGCATCCAGAAGCTGCTGGCGCTGTTCGTATCCTACCGGAAGATTAATCGCAATTTGATCCACAAGTTTCTCAATTCTGTCATTCTCAAGAATCTGACCTGCCAGCTCTTTACTGATTTTCTGACTCTGCTGACAATAAACGGCAAACAGTTCTTTGAGATTCCGAAGCATAGCTTCCTTTGCATTTTCCGATACCGGTTCTACCGGATCTTTTTCAAAAACAACCACATCAGCCTGCAGATAATCCGGATCCTCCGCAAAGGAAAGCAGTTCTGCACGGCATTCTCCCTCCACCAGGATACGCAGTACATCTTTTGGCATCCGGACAACCTGCTTGATCGTCGCAATTGTTCCGATCTTATACACGTCAAGGAGACCCGGCACTTCCGTATCCGGGTCTTTTTGCGTAATCAGGAATATTTTCTGGTCATCCAGCATGGCTTCCTCCACCGCTTTGATGGATTTTTTCCGGCTGATATCAAAATGCACAATCATATCCGGCAGAATCGTAGTCCCTCGAAGGGCGATTGCTGGTAATATTTTTGTCACTTCTTCCATTCTTTTTCCTCTTTACTTTATGATAGCTTTTCAGGCAGTTTCCGGTCTTCCGGAACGTCTTCCTGACATTCTTCTCGGAACCGGAGCGGGTTCTCCGTGCGTCACCACAGGTGCTGCCTTCTTTTCCACGGCTTCTTTTGTGATACGGCACTCTTTCATCGTATTGTCAGAAGGTGCTTCAAACATCAGATCCATCATGGTATCTTCCATAATTGCACGCAGTCCTCTGGCACCGGTTTTTCTCTCCATCGACTTCTTTGCAATCGCATCCAGCGCTTCGTCGTCAAACTGAAGATCCACGCCGTCCAGTTCAAACAATTTGCGATACTGTTTTACAAGAGAATTTTTCGGTTCTACCAGAATTCGCTTCAGTGCCTCTTCATCCAGCCCGTTCAAAGTCACTACAATCGGCACACGTCCGACAAACTCCGGAATCAGACCGAATTTTACCAGATCCTGCGGCATTACCTCATGCAGCAGTTCACCGATATTCTCTTTTTTCTCATGACCGATCGGATTATTGAATCCGATTGATTTGGTATCCTGACGCGTCTCGATGATTTTCTCAAGTCCCTCAAACGCACCTCCGCAGATAAAGAGAATATTCGTCGTATCAATCTGAATAAATTCCTGATGCGGATGTTTCCGTCCTCCCTGAGGCGGAACCGATGCAACAGTGCCCTCCAGAATCTTGAGAAGCGCCTGCTGAACTCCTTCCCCGGATACATCCCTTGTTATTGATGCATTCTCTGATTTTCTTGTAATCTTGTCAATCTCATCAATATAGATAATACCGTGCTGTGCACGCTCAATATCGTAATCTGCCGCCTGAATCAGACGAAGCAGAATATTTTCCACATCTTCACCCACATATCCGGCCTCAGTCAATGCAGTCGCATCAGCGATCGCAAACGGCACATTGATCAGTTTTGCCAGCGTCTGTGCAAGAAACGTCTTACCGGACCCTGTCGGTCCAAGCATCAGAATATTGCTTTTCTGAAGTTCTACATCCGAAGTCTCCCCCGATAATACCCGTTTATAATGATTATAAACTGCAACCGAGAGTACCTTCTTTGCTTCTTCCTGGCCGATAACATATTCATCCAGGAACTCTTTTATTTCCTTTGGTTTTATCAAATTAATTTCATCTGAATCCATCTGAGGATACTGTTCCTCAAATTCTTCTTCAATAATCTCCGCACAAATTTCCACGCACTCGTTGCAGATAAATGCTCCGTCAGGTCCTGCAATCAGTTTTCTGACCTGATCTTCCGTCTTACCGCAGAACGAGCAGTGAATCTTTGTATTGTTCCCTTTCAAAGCCATGGTTTCCTTCCTTTCTGGTTGTTCCGTCTCCCAAAAACAGCAAATCATTCAATGAGTTATCCGGCAAATAAACCTGATACCGATTTTTAGCGGAAAAGGTGCCTCAAAAGCCTCATTGCAGGAACTACGCTTTTGGACACCTTTCCAAATTTTATCGGTTCGTAATCACATTATCAATCAGACCGTATTCTTTTGCTTCTTCTGCAGACAGATAATTATCCCGCTCGGTATCGATTGCGATCTGTTCCAGAGGTTTTCCTGTATTTGCCGCAAGAATCTCATTCAGTTTCTTTCTGGTCTTCAGGATATGATCAGCTACAATCTTGATCTCTGTAGCCTGGCCCTGGGCACCGCCGGAAGGCTGATGAATCATGATCTCTGCGTTCGGCAGAGCCATTCTTTTTCCCTTCGTGCCTCCTGCCAGCAGGAATGCTCCCATACTTGCAGCCATACCGACACAGATCGTAGACACGTCACACTTAATGTACTGCATTGTGTCGTAGATCGCCATACCTGCTGTTACAGAACCACCCGGACTGTTGATGTACAGATGAATATCCTTTCCTGGATCCTCTGACTCCAAAAACAGCAGCTGTGCTACAATCAGACTTGCAGAAACATCCGTCACTTCCTCACCGAGAAAAATGATACGATCTTTCAGCAGTCTGGAATAAATGTCATAACTTCTCTCTCCCCTGCTTGTCTGCTCGATGACATAAGGTACTACACTCATCAAAAGGCCTCCAATCCGATATTAAACCTCTTTTGCACTGTCAGCCATAAGGGTAACAGCTTCCTGAACAGCCAGATCTTTCTTCATCTGGTCTTTTTCATAATCTCCGATCAGCTCTTTGAGCTTCTCAACTTCCATCTTATACATCTCTGCCATCTTGGTCAGCTCTTCGTCCAGCTTCTCCTCGGTTACTTCGATGTTTTCAACTTCAGCAACTTTCTCAAGCACCAGTCTGCTCTGGATTCTCTTAACAGCCTGCGGTTTCATCTGCTCTTTGAGTGTTTCCAGACTTGCGCCGGTAAACTGCATATACTGTTCCATGGTCAGACCCTGAGACTGAATTCTTCTTGCGAAATCATCAATCATGTTCTCAACCTGAGTATTGATCATCGCATCCGGAATCTCCATCGTTGCATTTTCGATTGCTTTATCTACTACTGCATTTTCTTTTGCAGTTTTTGCTTCTTCTTCTTTTTTCTTGGTCAGATTGTCTTTGATTTCCTTTTTGTACTCATCCAGAGTATCAAACTCAGACACATCCTTTGCAAAATCGTCATCCAGAGCCGGCAGTTCTTTTGCTTCAATCTTGTGGATCACACATTTGAATACAGCTGCCTTTCCTGCCAGAGACTCTTCCTGATAATCTTCCGGGAAAGTAACATTTACATCTACCGGCTGCTCAAGAGCTGCTCCAACCAGCTGCTCCTCAAAGCCCGGGATGAAAGAATGAGAGCCAAGTGTCAGCGGATAATCCTTGCCTGCGCCGCCTTCAAAAGCAACATCATCTACGAATCCTTCAAAATCAAGTGTTACAGTATCTCCGTCTGCTGCCGGACGATCTTCCACATTGATTGTTCTCGCATTTTTATCCTGCTCTTTTTTCAGCTCTGCTTCCACTTCTTCTTCAGTTACCTCAGTGTTCTGTGCCGGAACTTCCAGTCCCTTATACTCACCAAGTGTCACTTCCGGCTTAACAGCTACTTCTGCAGTGAAGATAAATGTCTTGCCTTTTTCAATCTGCTCTACGTTGATCTCCGGACGGGATACAATCTCAAGTCCGCTCTCATCTGCAGCTTTGGAATACTGATCCGGAATCAGTGCATTCACAGCATCCTCATAAAATACAGCCGGACCATACATTTTCTCAACCATAGCTCTCGGCACTTTTCCTTTACGGAATCCAGGAATACTGATATTCTTTTTCTGTTTCTGATATGCGGCCTGCAGTGCCTTCTCTAAATCTTCTGCCGGAACTTCAATCGTAAGTTTGGCCATGTTTTTTTCTAATTTTTCGACCTGTACGCTCATTCTAATTTATTCCTCCTTGATTTATCCGAAAAGCGGGCAGAAAATGCCTGCCACTTCTCCACTCTACAGTCATTAATCGAGTATATCACATTCCCGCTAAAAACGCCAGCGTTTTTTCGAAATTCTTTCCCTGGCTGAATCAGCAGTGATATACGATTTTTTCTCCCATCTTCTTTGCCGCTTCACCGCCCTGAAGAACCCGGATCAGCTCCAGAGAAAAATCAACAGCCGCTCCCATTCCACGGCCGGTTGTCACATTTCCATCTGTAACAGCTGCCTGTTCCAAAACAGCTGATCCCGCCAGTTTATCCTCAAATCCCGGAAAGCAGACTGCCTTTTTCCCTTTTAAAATACCCATCACGCCAAGGATGCTGGGTGCAGCACAGATCGCTGCAAGACGTTTTCCTCTGTCATCATAGGAACGAATCAGTGCAGCAAGACTTTCACAGCCGCCAAGATTCAGTGTTCCTGGCATTCCTCCCGGGAGAATCAGCATATCTCCGTCATCAAATTCACCTTCCTCGATGGTACAGTCTGCGAGAATAGTGATCTTGTGAGATCCGATTACCTCTCTCCTCCCCATAACAGATACGGTACATACTTCCTCACCTGCACGGCGAAGCAGATCCACCGGTGTAAGCGCTTCAATTTCCTCACAGCCATCGGCCAGAAAAACATAAATTTTTGACATGATTCTTTCCTCCTTCATCTCACCATTCAAACGTCATAACCAGAGTGATTATATCATAATTACCTGAAAAAACCATACCTTATCCCAAATTTCACAGGCATTTCACAAAAAGCTTTCACAAAAAGTGCTCTAAAATTTTATCTTAACATCCTCTCCTGAACATGATATACTTACTGCATCAACGAAAATAAACATTTTTGGAGGACTCATAATGGAAATCGAACGAAAGTATCTGCTAAATGCTTTGCCTTCAGACCTTGACCGATATCCCAGTAAAAAGATTGAACAGGCCTATCTCTGCACTGACCCGGTGGTACGGATCCGCCGCTCCAACGAAGATTATTATCTGACTTATAAATCGAAAGGGTTTCTGATGCGTGAAGAATACAATCTTCCCCTCAACCGGGAAGCCTATCTGCACCTTTGTGAAAAAGCAGACGGCATCATAATTTCCAAAACCCGTTATCTGATCCCTCTTACCGATCAGCTGACCATTGAACTGGATGTTTTTGACGCACCATATGAAGGCCTGACTCTGGCGGAAGTCGAATTTCCGGATGAAGCATCCGCAAATTCTTTTGTTCCTCCATCCTGGTTCGGAGAGGACGTCACCTACTCCTCCGCATATCACAACAGCACATTGAGTCAAGGAAAAGGTCCCAAAAAGTAATCACTTTTGGGACCTTTTGATCGGTATACCTAATCACATTTGTTTGCGGCGGAACCGTTGGGCATAACATAATTCCACCAGCGAATACAAGAACCCGGTTAAACCTCTTTTGCCTTCCTGACACAGGCGCGGGTTGCTTCGATTACTGCACTGCGCATTTTCTCTTTCTCAAGAACACAGACCGCCTCGATTGTTGTTCCTCCGGGCGAACATACCATATCCTTGAGCTCTCCCGGGTGCTTTCCGGTTTCCAAAACCATCTTTGCACTTCCAAGGACAGACTGCGCTGCGAATTCGTATGCCACTTGTCTTTGCATACCTTCCGCCACTGCAGCATCGGCCAATGCCTCTATAAACATAAAGACATATGCCGGGGAACTGCCGCTGACTCCGACAACCGCATCCATAAGACGCTCCGGTACGAGCTGTGCGCGTCCAAAGCTTTTCAGCAGCGTCATCACACATTCCCGTTCCTCTTCCGTAACCAGCTCATTTACACAGACACCTGTCATTCCCTCCCCAACCAGCGCAGGAGTATTGGGCATTGTACGAATCAGCTTGGTAGGTTTCCCGAATGTTGTATCCAGCCATTCCAACGATCTTCCGGGGATAATTGACACAACAATTTTCCCGGGTGTAATGTAAGAAGCTATCTCAATTATTATTTTTTCGCAAATATTCGGTTTCACGGCCAAAAATACAATATCCGAAATTTCGGCAACCGACGCATTGTCCGTGACAGCTGCAATCCCAAACTGCTCTCTCAGGCGCTCTGCACTCTCTTTTGTACGTACAGACACCATCAGATCATCCCGGGACACCACTGCCTTGCGGAGCATGCCTCCGATCATGGCACTTGCCATATTTCCACCGCCAATAAAACCCACTTTCATGAATCCGTCCTCCTGTTCTCCTGATGCCAAAAAGTGAAGTAGATCCCCGCTACGTATCTAAGTATGCAACAATTTGGCAAATTTTGCAATATTTTCCGTCGAATTTTGCTGCTTCTTTTTTTCTCTCTTGCGAAATGAACAGCCGCAGGGTATACTATTAGTTATCAAAACATACATATCAGCGGAGGATAAAACCTATGAAAAAACTAGTTGTAACAGATAAAAGCGCATGCAAAGCCTGTCTCGCATGTGAAATTGCATGCTCGGAAGCTTTCTACAAAGTATTTGATCCGGATAAATCCTGTATCCGCATTGTTGAGAAGAATGGCGCTGTAAAAACAAATGTCTGCATCCAGTGCGGCAAATGTGCACGGGAATGTCCGGAACACGCCATCACCCAGAATGCAAAAGGTACTTACATGATTAATAAGAAACTCTGTGTAGGCTGCGGCAAATGTGTGGACGTCTGTCCGATGGGCGTTATGGTGAAGGCACCGGAAGCTCCCACCGCTTCCAAATGTATCGCCTGCGGCATCTGTGCAAAAGCATGTCCGATGGGCATTCTCGAAATCAAGGAAAGTTAACGAAAAGGAGCGGAAACCCCGCTCCTTTATTTCTGCCTGTTATTTCCGGACTAATACACTACAACAGGAAAACCATAGGCCACTACCTCAAAAATCTGCTCCATTGCCTCAAGCGGTGTATTGACACATCCATGAGACCCGTTCGTCAGATAAATGTCTCCTCCGAAAGCTGTTCTTGTAACAAGGTCATGCAGTCCAATGGTCAAATCTTCACTGTACGGAACCCAGTAATTGCAATGTGCCGTATACGAGGGTTTCCCGGTTTCCGGATCTGTTTTTCCCGTCATCGTATAATCCGTCTTTCTTGTCTTCACTTTCCAGACACCGCCTCTTGGTGTTTCCGTTCCGTTCGCTACGCATCCCGTAACAACCGGTGTAGAGACAATCGGCTGACCGTCTACGTAGCACCACATAGTCTGCTGATCAATCGAAATTTCCACATATGAACTTCCGATGTCGTTGAGTGCCCTGGACTTTGCCGTATTCTCATACGTAACTTCAAATGTTCCCTGCCGTCCTTCAGCGATTGCCGCAGACAATTCGGAGACTGTGGTTTCTTCATCAATCAGCCATCCGTAATCACCCAGGGTCAGCACAGCAGTACCTCCTCCGGTTTTCTCAAAATATCTGGTCGTGTGATACGTATTGTATTTCTCTGCAAGCGTACTGACATAGGTGCGAATTTGATTCTCGTCAATGGCATCATTGCCCGCTTCATCCTGAACGAGCCAGGTCTTAAGAAGAGCGGCGTTCACAGTTTCCGTTCTTCCGCTGCCAAAATCCATTGTCAGATCGGCGATGACCAGCTGATTTTTTCGGTTCAGTTTTTCCAGCAGTTCCGTATTATCCCGGTAGATCGAAGGTTTCAGATAACATCCAGCAGCTTCCAGATCCACCCTTTCCTCACCATTAACTGCCGCCTGGCAAACTGCCTCAACGGTTTTCTCCAGATCCAGCTGATTTCCTTCCACTTCGGGAGTAATCTCAAAACCTGTTTCTGTCTCGACAATGACCGCATCTTCCGGCGATATAAAATTGCCCTCCTGCATGCAGGAAAGCCCTTCCAGCGCAGATCTCACTGCGTTGGCATCGATCTCTACACTGACTTTCAGTTCATGCCGTTTATCGGAAAAAAACTCACGGAGCCACAGCCAGGAGTTTTGTTCCGCAAGGAGCTGATCCACCTCTCCGTCATCCATAAAGGTGAGTCCCATCTGTTCCGCGGTTAAGATCTCCTCTGTTCCATCCATCTTTACCAGCGACAATGTGTAATTGCGCACCTCGTCCGACAGTGCCTGTTTTGCTGCCTGCACATCCATTTCGGTGCAATTGATTCCGTTAATGGTCGTATTCGAATAAAAATGGTGTCTGAAATACAGTGCCATCGCTGTATAGGCAGCTGCCATAACAGCGATCATCACACCTGCAAGTATCAACAAAAGTTTTTTCTTTTTTGTCATCCTTATTAACCTCTTCCTCCGCTTTTTCTATCCCCTCTTGAATTACGGATGCATTATAGCACAACCAGTTGCGAAAGATTTGACAAGAATGCAAAAATTTCATTAAGTTTTTAGGTAAAAATGATAATCAATTTGTAACAGATCTTTTTGCATATTCCGTATCAACAATCTCCGCATAAGGTACTCTCTCATCCAATTCTCCCGCACACTCCAGAGTATCCTGTAAAAGATCAAAACTTTCCTGTTCAAAAATCAGGTTCGCTTTCCAGGTCTCCTGTTCATAATAGCGCTCCACTATCGTTTCAATCGTCTCAACGTCTGTCTCAGCAAACTGCGGTGCAATCACAAAAGCGATTTCTTTTGGTGTATGTGTCTGAACATAATCCATTCCTTTTTGAAGCGCATTTGTAAACTTCTGTATCAGCTCCTGATTTTCTTTGAGAAAACTTTTTTTCGCACTGTACGAAGTATAGGGTACATAACCGGATTCTGTTCCGACAGAAGCAACTACATAACCGTTTCCCTCTTTTTCCAGCAAAGTAGCCGATGGTTCGAATTCAATCGTATAATCTCCCTCTCCGCCGGAAAATGCTGCAGCTGTCGATCCAAAATCAATACTCTGATTAATTGACAGATCTTTTTCCGGATCAATTCCTTTTTCCTTCAAAACATATTCAAAAACCATTTCCGGCATACCGCCCTTTCTCCCGCCAAGCACTTCCTTTCCGATCAGATCCTCCCAGGTAAAATCCGGATCCGCCTCGCGCGCCACAACAAAATTTCCGGCTCTGCTGGTCAGCTGTGCAAAATTGATTACCGGATCAGAGGCACCTTCCTGATAAGCATAAATTGTGGATTCCGCCCCCATAAATCCAATGTCTGCTTCTCCGGAAATAAGCGCTGTCAATACTTTATCTGCACCAAATCCAGTCACCAGTTCCAATTCAATGCCCTCTTCCTCAAAGTATCCTTCCTCGATCGCAACATACTGCGGCGCATAGAAAATCGAATGAGCCACTTCGTTCAGAGTCACTTTTTCCATCTCTCCGTATGCAGACTGCTTTTTGTCCGATTCGCTCCTTTCGCACCCGGCCAGCAACAAACCGGTCAGGGTGATCAGGGTCAGTAAAACCGCTTTCTTTTTCATTGTATTCTCCCTCATGAAAATTCCACTTCTATCTTATGATAATCAAATGGATTTCGCTCATGTGCAGTACAGAGAATTTTGAATATCATCTTTTTTAAAAAATGAAAAACGGTGCAGACAAAAACGGCAGATCCCTTATGTGATCTGCCGCTGTTTCCGCTAATTCTTTATTCTTCTGTTTTCAGGAACCAGTAATATCCATTTGCCGGTACTGCCACATTGGTAAGTCCCATACGAAGTCCTGTGAGAAGATTCTCATAAACTTCGCCTCCGAGGTTAAGCCATGCGGTTCTTGTTTCATCCTGGAAATTGAAAATGCCTACCAGCGTTTCCTTTCCTTTCTTTCTGCAGACGCAAAGAACGCCTTCGTCTCCCGTCATACGGGTCCGGACCTCCGCATCCACATCAAATACCTCATGAGCAGCACGTACTTCCTCCATACGCTTCATCGCGGAAAAGATTGCATAGGGAACAGTTCCCGCAGTGTTTCTCTTTGATGCCCTCTGCCACGGGAAAGATCCGCGATGTACGTAACGGGAATCCGCTCTCCGGTCCGCATCTTCCGATTCCTTATAGGTATAATCATTCAGCTGGCCAATCTCATCACCGCTGTACACAACCGGAATTCCGGACTGCACAAACAGATAGGCATTCAGCATCTGAATCTTTTTCACTGCATTCCAGATCTTCTCTTCATTTCTCTCATACTCTCCGCTTTCCAGACCGCACAGGGAAGCTGTTGTACCGCACAGGCGGGCATCCTGAAGCACCGGATCATCATTATACAATTCTCCTCTGG
Source organism: Lachnospiraceae bacterium (assembly GCA_028727605.1). GTDB lineage: Bacteria > Bacillota > Clostridia > Lachnospirales > Lachnospiraceae > Fusicatenibacter. Next base: position 1,416 of record JAQYOA010000225.1, on the reverse strand, counting down.
CATTGCTTCCCGGATAATATCCCTGGAAATAATCGTTCAGGAATTTTTTATGGGCAGGCTCGGAAATTCCGAAATATTTCAGCCAGGGATAATCCAGACCCCAGCCAATATCATCATGACAGCGCAAATAATTCAGAAATACATACTGTTTTGGCAGTGCAGAGACAATATCCATCTGCCTCTGTAAAAGAGCGGTATCCTTTGTCGCAACGGTATGCCAGGTGGATGCCATTGTAGTAACATTATAAAGCATATGACACTCCGGTTTTTCCACTGTTCCAAAATACGGTACCACTTTTTCCGGCTCCATCACGACTTCTCCGAGAAGTATCACACCCGGGCAGACGATCTCAGAGATCATTCTCATCATACGGACAATCGTGTGAACCTGTGGAAGATTTCTGCATGGAGTTCCCAACTGTTTCCAGATATAGGGAACTGCATCAATTCTTATGATATCGATTCCGCGATTGACCAGATAGAGCATGTTGTATACCATTTCATTAAATACCACCGGGTTGGCATAATTCAAATCCCACTGATACGGATAAAATGTTGTCATAACATGTTTTTTGATATCATCAAACCAGGTAAAATTACCGGGTGCAGTAGTAGGGAATACCTGCGGGCAGGTCTTTTCATATTCCGCCGGGATATCATAGGTATCAAAGAAGAAATAACGATCCTGATATTCCTTTTCTCCTGCTTTAGCCCTTCTCGCCCACTCATGCTCCTCGGAAGTATGGTTCATAACGAAATCCAGACAAATACTGATTCCTCTCTCTCTGCAGCAGTCCGAAAGTTCCTCCAGATCGTCCATCGTTCCGAGCTCCGGTTTTACCGTCCGGTAATCTGCTACAGCATAACCGCCGTCACTCTTTCCTTTCGGCGTGTCAAGAAGCGGCATCAGATGAAGATAATTCACATGGCACTCTTCCAGATAATCCAGTTTTCCCTTGACACCGGAAAGAGTACCTGCAAATGCGTCTGTATACAGCATCATTCCCACCATATTTCTGGAAAAATACCAGGTAGGATCCGCTTCTCTGCGGCGATCCATGGCTTTCAGATCTTCTTTTCTGTTCTCATACCAGACTTCCATATTTTCCACAAGGGATTGAAACATATCTTCACGCCCGGTATACAGTTCACAGTACAGCCACTTCAGCTCATCGTAATGCTTTTTCAGTCTTTGTTCAAACTCAGAATTCATCCTCTTGTTCCTCCATATCGATTTCCTGTTTTCATGATACTTTTCCAAATACCAAAAGTCAACCGGGAATTGTGACAGTCTTTGACAATACCATCAGATGTGCTATAATAAGTAAACGTATGTACGTAATTTATGATCATTTGCAGGAGAAATATACGAATGAGTACACCAGTCTATGAACTTCATTCCGATAACGGAAACCG
>JAQYOA010000224.1 GCA_028727605.1 Lachnospiraceae bacterium | reverse complement strand
GTGCGATGGATCTGGGAACTGCTCATGGTCCGTTATCTTGAGAACGGAAAAAAACTGACCTTTGCTGACGTAAAGGAAATCGCATGGAGATATGCCCGGGAGGTGGAACACTCCGATGATAATCTGAATGATCTGGAGGATTATCTTGAGGCAAAATACACAAAATAATACCGGAAAACGGTGCTGATTTTTCACAAAATTAAGCTAAAATTTAAAAAACGCTGACATTTCCTCGCTGAAAATGATACAATAGTATCATTACAGAAAGTGAGGTTTTCCAATGAGAAGAATTACAAGTGCATGCTTACAGCAGACAATGCGTTTTGAGACATCCGGCGATATCAGTCCGGAAAAAGAGTATGAGTTGTATCGTGCCAAACTGGATAAGAAGGGAACACAATACGTAATTGACCACGAAGAAAAATACCCGGATGGCTCTGTGGTAATCAAGATTCGAAAACAATACAATGCGTATAAGACAGACGGATACATGGATTAATCTTAAGAACGGTTGTATTGAATTGTCCCGGCTTTTGAGGATGGACGAACGGATCAGGAAAGGATGTGTGTCAGTTGTTTGAAGTAGGGGAATATATTGTCTACGGTGCTACCGGAATCTGCAAAGTGGAAGATATTACCACGATGGATATGGCAGGGGTGCCAAGAGATCGTCTGTATTATGTGCTGAGCCCGTGCAGGCAGAAGGAAAGCCGGATTTTTACGCCGGTGGACAATCAGAAAACGGTGATGCGTCAGGTGATTTCCAGAGAGGAAGCACTGCAGCTGATTGATTCCATGCCGCAAATCGAGGAACTTTGGATTCCAAACGAAAAGATGCGGGAGGAGCTGTACAAAGAAGCGCTTCGCAGCTGTAACTGCAGAGAATGGGTCAGAATTATCAAGACACTGTATACCAGAAAGAAAAAAAGGGAAGGTGCCGGAAAGAAAATGCCGTCTACAGATGAGCGGTATTTCCGATCTGCAGAGGAGAATCTGTATTCTGAGCTGGCGATCCCGCTTGAGATTTCCCCTTCAGAAGTAGGGAAATATATCAAGAAGCGGCTGGATGAAGTGTCTGTAGAACGGATTTCTTAATTTCATGAAAAAAGATTGTGTTTTGAGAGTTTTTTTGCTATAATGTGGCTTATCTGAAAACACAGCATTTGTATTATCACGCAGATGCGATATCAGTGTATGCAAAGGAGGAATTCCAGTGAACCTGGTTATCACAATGAGCCGCCGGTTTGGTACCGGAGCAAGTATTATAGCAAAAGAGCTTTCTGAGATGCTGCATATTCCGGTTTATAATAAGGATGATGTAGAGCATGGAATGCGGGAAAATGCCTTTGAATCTGAGGCAGAAGCGATACGCGAGCTGGCAAAAAAACCATGTATCATTATTGGTCGCTGTGCATCCGAGTTCCTGAAAGATAAAAGCAATGTAATCAATATCTATGTCTGTGCAGACAAAGAGGACCGCGTTAAGCGGATTATGGAACTGTTTCAGCTGGATTACGATGCCGCTCAGGTGATGGTAGAAGAGACAGATAAGCAGCGGGCTGACTATTATTATAAAAATACAGGAAAGACCTGGGGAGATGTGAATAATTATCATATGATCCTCAATACATCTGATCTCGGCATTGAAAACTGTGCGAATATTCTGATGCGGTATTTTGAAATGAAAGATTATATCTGAATAGTGAATGAAGAGAAGGCTGGTTCCATGAAGGATCAGCCTTTTTTACGTCGCCGGATTTTTCTTAAGATTTTGTTAGTATTTGGCATGAAAATTGCAGTTTCGAAGAATCCGTGATAAGATAAAGCCATGAATCCCCGGCAGATAAGCCGGAAGCTTTTTTGATGAAGAACAAATGATGAGGGAGGTACGTATATGATGTGGACTCGAGCAGAACTAAAATATCGTGGAAAGACAGCTTTTCTGCGCAATTACTGGATGTGTGTCGCTGTAGCTTTGATTCTTTCCCTGGTTGTAGGTACAGGAGGATCTTCAGCATCCTCACGGATTACCTATAAAGTGAACGAAGAAAGCAGTTCGGAGTCTTTCCTGGATGTGGAAGAACATTTTTATGATTTTGCGGATCATTTTTCTCCAATCAGGAATCCGATCCGAACAATCTTTGCAGCAGTAGGTTTTCTGGTGGTTCTGATATTTTCGCTGGTCTTTCTTTTGCTTCGTATTTTTGTTTTTAAGCCGCTGGAGATCGGCGGGTGCCGTTTCTTTATGGAAAATGCCTATGAAAAAACGGGTATCGGAAAGCTGTTGTATCCTTTTCAGAGCGGTTATTACAGCAAGATGGTACTGGCGATGTTTCTGAGGGACCTGTATATCGGACTTTGGTCTCTTCTTCTGGTGATTCCCGAAATCGTGAAGGCTTACGAATACCGCATGGTTCCCTATCTGCTGGCGGACTGTCCGGAAATGGAACGATCAGAAGCCTTTCGACTGAGCAAGGAAATGATGTACGGACAGAAAATGAATACCTTTATTTTGGATATCTCCTTTATCGGGTGGAGAATTCTGTCAGCCTGTACCTGTAATCTGGTTGGGATCTTTTTCACAGAACCCTATGTCAACAGTACAAATGCGGAACTGTTCCTGAGACTGAAACAGGATTTCTTTGGAAGGCAGAGCACTTACAGTCAGGGGACATACCGGAGTTATTGATGGAAAAGCCCGGAAATGAGAAGCATCCCTTTCGCGTTTTGCATAATGTAGTATGGTAACAGATCAATGACAAAAGGTAGTGTCAAGTAACCTATGAAAAAACTGAGTCAAAAAAATTGGCTCAAATGAACCTTGAAAATTGCAGATATTTATTCCACTAAGCTCTCCGAGGGCTTAGGGCGTTGCCCTAAGAACCCACAAGGGACCTGTCCCTTG
>JAQYOA010000223.1 GCA_028727605.1 Lachnospiraceae bacterium | reverse complement strand
TTCTGGCTCCCAGTGCACCGTCACCCAGCATTTTTAAGGGACCGATCTTGAAATATTCACTTCCGACTCCCGTTTTGTTTCCCGCTTCCACAAATTCCTTCAGGCTTTCCAGGTCGGTAAAGTTACTCTGCTCATAAACCCGGACGGTTAATTCTCCGTCTCTTTCCAGCTCCCGGTAAGCTTCGTTGATCGTTTTCCAGGAAACCTTGCGGAACGCACAGTAATCATCCGTCTGACTGCTGGTGACACCGTAAGAGTTCAGCGCACGGCATGCCAGGCGAAGCATATCTTTTACGGTTTCTTTATCCGGAGCCGGAATGGCATCATATACCAGATCCATCGCATTGTCATAGAAACGGCCGTCCAATTCTCCGTTTTCCATTCCGATTCTTCCGCCTTCAATCTCCGGCGTATCTGCACCAACTCCCAGAAGCTCCAGCGCACGGCTGTTTACCACCAGGCAGTGGCCGCAGGCACGGACTGCGCAGATCGGAACCTCTTTCGATACCTGATCCAGATCATAACGGTTTGGCATCCGATCCGCATCCGAAAAATAATCCTGATTCCATCCCCGGCCCAGAAGCCAGGCTCCGTTGGTATGAGGATGTTCCTGTTCAAATGCGCCAAGGCAGTCCTGCAGCTCCCTAAGGCTGGTCGTATGCTGATCCAGACGGGCCGCATTCAGTGAATTTCCAAATCCCAGCATATGCATATGGCTGTCGTTAAATCCGCTGCACACAAATTTTCCCTGCAGATCAACCAGCTGATCGTCTGCCAAAGCCATTGCCTTTGCTTCCTCACTGCTTCCCGTAAAAACAAATTTTCCGTCTTCTACCACAAAGGCCTGTACCAGCGGCATGGTACCGGTATAGACCGTACCGTTATAATAAATCGTCTTCATTCCTACTCCTCTTTTCCTGCCTCTAAAACTCAGTCGTCCTTGTTTGCGTCCTCATAGAACAGCACTGTATTCGGATCCACTTTGCCGACACCCAGATAGCGGGCTTTGTAGTCTTTCAGAAGCTTGAAATACTGGTTGGACAGAATCAAAATGACTGCCACGTTGACAAAGGTCGGGATCGCCGATGTAATATCTACTACAGTCCAGATGAAGCCCTGGTTGTTTGTTTTTACCAGATAGATTGTCCAGAGCAGACCCGGAAGGGCACGTACCGCATAGAACGCTTTCATGACAATCTTTTTCAGGAGGCCTTCTTTCTTTACCAGATGCTCCAGGATTGCCAGATAATAGGTAAACCATCCGCCGGAGGTGGTAACGGTAAAGATAACCATAACGATTGCAAGAAGAATACTTCCAAAGCTTCCAAAGCCGGATGCAAAAGCACTTAAAGCCAGTGTTCCGCCGTTTGTTCCGTCTGTCCAGTTTCCGCTCAGAATTACGGAAAGACCGGTAATGGAACAGATAATAAAGGTATCAAAGAATACTTCAAAGGAGCCCCACAGACCCTGCTCTACCGGATGACGTGTTTTCGCGGAAGCATGAATCATAGGAGAAGTTCCCCAGCCGGCTTCGTTGGAGTATACGGAACGTGCCATTCCCACGCGGATCATCTGGCTGACTGCACAGCCTGCAAAACCGCCGATTGCTGCGGTTCCGGTAAATGCGTTTGTGAAGATCGCAGCGATTACACCCGGAACTTCTGTGATATTGACGATGATCATCGCGATTCCCATCAGGATGTAAATCACACTCATAACCGGAACCAGTTTGCTGAACAGAGAAGCGATTTTCTTTGTTCCGCCGCTGGTAACCACATAAGTCAGAACACAAAGCAGCGCACCGACAATAATAACACCTTCAATCTGAATACCTCCAACTGACACAGTTCCGATATGAAATGCACCTGATACAACCTGTGCAGCTGTCAGTGTAGAGGAGGTTACAAAGAATGTGGAAAAGATACCAACGCCGAAAATGATGGCCGGGATCAGCCATAATTTTCCCCATTTACGCTCTTTTCCAAGACCTCTCTCCATGTAATAAGTAGGACCGCCGTAATATTCGCCCTTCTCATTCTCCCGACGATAATAGCAGCCCAGTGTTACCTCAACCTGCTTTAAAATCATGCCAAGGCATGAGGTCAGCCACATCCAGACCAGAGCACCCGGGCCGCCTGCCGCAACTGCCGTTGCAACACCGGCAATGTTTCCAAAGCCAACGGTTCCTCCGATTGCTGTGGAAATTGCCTCAAAAGAGCTGAGCATCCCTTTTTCCTTTTTCTCCCCGCTCTTTTCCTCATCTTTCTGGAACATCTGACCTGCAGTTCTTTTCATAATCCATCCGAAATGCCGGAACTGGAAGAACCCGGAACGAACCGTAAAGTAAAGGCCCGTCACAATCATCAGTACAATCAACGGCAGTCCCCAAAGAACGCCGTCAAGCCAGTTAAGAAACTCTATCATTTTTTCCTCCTTTTGATCGGCACTTTTGAGTTCTTCTCCTCACCTGCATATCCCCCTTACAGCAGGATGCATCCGGATCAGGACAGCAAAAAAGCAGCGGCATAATGCCACTGCTTCATCAACCCTGTTTCTCAGACTCATGAAGCAATAGCCCCTCCACCATTGGTGAGAGTGCACAGCCTGTTCGACTGTACCCCAACTGCAGTAATCCGCGAAATGATTACCGGTTTCGGCAGATTTTCCTTTCCCTCTCCTTCCCCGGGCTTTCGCTCCCTCCGGACAGATACTGATAAAATCCGCGCCTCTATTGCCGATTCGTAAATTATTTATCTTATGATAATACCTGCATTTTCTCTTGTCAACCTTAAAATGCGCCAAATGCTTTGGTTACTGCTTTCTGATACTGCAAAAGTGCGGCACGGATATCCTTTTTTTCGTGTAATTATCCCCTATTTTGTCCGGTAGCAATTTCCTCTTTCTCCATATTAAAATAGATGCAGAATCAACAGGCGTTGGCCAGATCCCCGCCAATGCAAAGCGAACGATTTACTATTCTCCATCCTGGATGAATCTGTTCCTTTTGACAACGATGATTCCAAGGCCCAGCCTCTTCTGGAGCATCTGCGTCGTTCCTTCCGTTATACGATGACCCATCTCGGTCCCCACAAACTGCCTCTGATCGGCCGTGCTGACTGGAATGACTGCCTGAATCTGAACTGCTTCTCCACCGAGCCCGGAGAATCTTTCCAGACATTCGGTCCTTCCGAAGGACCGGTGGCGGAATCTGTCTTTATCGCCGGAATGTTTGTCAAATACGGACGGGAGTTCGCCGAAATCCTGGAACATCTGGGACTGAATGAAGAAGCAAAAGAAGCAAGGGAAGCCGTGGATGAGATGTATCAGGCTGTTCTTTCCGCCGGATGGGACGGTGAATGGTTCGTCCGCGCCTACGATGCCTTCGGAAATAAAGTCGGCTCCAAAGAATGCGAAGAGGGAAAGATCTTCATCGAGCCCCAGGGCTTCTGCGTACTGGCAGATATCGGTATTCAGGAAGGAAATGCCCGTCAGGCACTGGATTCCGTTCAGAAATATCTGGATACGAAATACGGAATTGTCCTGCAGCAGCCTGCTTATTCCAGATATTATGTAAATCTCGGAGAAATTTCCTCCTATCCGCCGGGATACAAGGAAAATGCAGGTATTTTCTGCCATAACAATCCCT
>JAQYOA010000222.1 GCA_028727605.1 Lachnospiraceae bacterium | reverse complement strand
TGACTATTTTTCGGACGTAAAGTCCTGGGAGGTGAAGGCCAGACCTATTGCACCACTCATTCTAACAGCTTAAGCAACAAGATGGATAATTCCTTACTGGCTGTAAGGGATATTAACCATAAATATATTGTAGTAGGAGGTGCCAAAGTCGTTTATGGGAACAATCATTGTACTTCTTGGTCTTGCAGGTGTAGTTGCATTGGTGATACGCAGTATGATAAAGGATAAGAAATCCGGAAAATCGTTACAGTGCGGACAGGATTGCAGTCACTGCGGCGGGCACTGCCATGGAAAGTAAAAAAGCTCAGGCAATTGAGTGCTTGCAAAAACAGGGATTTCGAATTACGAAGCAAAGAGAGATTTTGATTGACATTATTCTGAGTGAAAACTGCAGCTGTTGTAAGGAAGTTTATGTGCTCGCCTCCAGGAAAGATCCGGGGATCGGGATGGCAACAGTTTACAGGACAGTGGATGCCCTGGAAAGAGTCGGAGCGCTGGAAAAGGGAATGGCATACCGATTATGCGGTGAAGACAGAAAAAAATGTCAAAGCTGTCTGATTGAACTGGAAGATGGAGCTACGCTGACACTGAATTATCCTTTACTGGAGAAAATGATTGAGCAGGGGATACAGGATCGTGGTCTCTCAAAAGGTCAGATGATCAAGGAAATTATGCTGTTGTAAATGTAGAAATTACATTTCTTATTTAAAAGAGAAAGAAAACGGGGAATCACCGGAATGTTGCCGGGCGATTCCCCGTTTTTAATGGAATTTGCATATGATGAGTCAGAAATTCCGGCAAAGAGAAACGCCGGTAGGGGAGCTACCGGCGTTTCGAGGGGAGTATAAATAATTAATAAGGGGTTATTAATTGTAAAAAAAATTTTTGAAGGGTAAATTCTTTTTACAAAATAGATTATAATACAGATATTGGAAAAAAGCAACAGAGAAATTCATCAGAATAAAAAAATTACCGGAGATTTTAGGGCCCTGGTGGTTTCAAATTGAAAAAAACAGTGGATTTTTGAATTGTTATTCCCACTTTTTCGCCATTTTTTCGTATCGGGGAAATAACGGCAGGCGCTGCAAAATAAGAGAAGAAGAATCCATTTGTATGCGCCGGGAGATAAAAAACGGATGTATATTTTGGAGAAAGTTTTGCCATACTATCTTCGTAGTTCAAAGAAAGATCAACAGGAGGAATAGATCAAATGGCTAAGAATTACAGCAATGAATCTGACAGAAATGCAGCAGACAGAAACAGCAGAAATTGCTATGACAAATCAGCACAGAACAGAGGCAGCAATGGGGTATCATCTTCCGGAAATACCGCTGATCATACAGCAAAATCGAAAAATGCCTCTAAGAGCAGCTATTCGAAAAATGCCCGTCAGGAAGCAGAGGACGAATACTCCGAATATTAGGAAGAACACGAAAGGAAGGGCCGGAAATGAGGAGTTTCCGGCCTTTTTCGCATACATATATAGCAGCCATCTGTTTCCGGAAGGTTACGGATGGTACAGAAAACAAAATGCAAAGGGGGAAAACGGTATGACGAAGCTGGATCTGATTTCGGCAGATCGGATCGATGATTATGTGGGAAATCCGGATTTTCTGATCATCGATCTGCGGGAACGCAAAGAATACAAGCGCGGCCATATAGCGGGTGCGGTCAATATGCCGTATGAACATTTGATGGATCATGTCTGCCTGCCCCGGGATAAAGAACTAATTTTGTACTGTGAACGCGGTTCTGCCAGTATGGCAGAAGGGAAACAGCTTGCGGAGCGCGGTTACAGGGTCAAAACGGTGATAGGAGGTATGCATGCATATCGCGGAAAATACCTGACCAGGTGAGAGGTTTTGTCAAGGAAACTCTTGTAAATAAACGATAGATAAGGTAAGATGGTAAGCATGAAAAAGAAAAGAAAAACAGGCGCAGCCGTTTTTTGGCTGCGCTGTTTATAAATAAGAGAAACAAGAGAGGAGAATTTCTATATGAAGTATATGTTTGCGTCAGATATTCACGGTTCTGCATATTACTGTAAAAAAATGCTGGAGGCATTTGAACAGGAAGAGGCACAAAGACTGTTCCTTCTTGGAGATCTTCTGTATCACGGTCCGAGAAATGATCTGCCAAAGGAATATGCACCGAAAGCAGTCATTGCCATGCTGAATGAGAAAAAACAGTATCTGACCAATGTCCGCGGAAACTGTGATGCGGAAGTGGATCAGATGGTATTGGAATTTCCTGTGCTGGCTGATTACGCGATTCTGATTGAGGGTGGGCATACATTTTATATGAGCCATGGACATGTGTACAATGAGAACCATCTTCCGCCGCTGATGGATGGAGATATTTTTCTTTATGGACATACTCATGTCCTTCGGGCAGAACGAAAGGGAAATCATATCTTTTTGAATCCGGGTTCCGTTTCACTTCCCAAAGAGGGAAATATTCCCACCTATGCTGTTTTGGAAGACGGTGTTTTTTCGATTAAAGGATTTGACGGAAGTATTGTAAAACAGCTGGCACTGTAAGAGAAAAGGAGACGAATGATGGAATTGTTGGAACTGATTGCACCGTGTCATTTTGGACTGGAATCGGTTATGAAGCGTGAAATTCTGGATCTTGGATATGATATTTCCGGTGTGGAAGACGGAAAAGTCACTTTTTTGGCAGACGCAGAGGGGATCGCTTATGCAAACCTGTTTCTCAGAACAACAGAGCGGATTCTCTTAAAGATCGGACAGGTTCACGCGGAGACCTATGATGAGTTGTTTGAGGCTACGAAAGCGCTTCCGTGGGAAAACTATATTCCGAAAAACGGGAAGTTCTGGATTGCCAAGGCAAATTCAGTCAAGAGTAAACTGTTCAGTCCCTCGGATATTCAGTCGATTATGAAAAAAGCGATCGTGGAACGCCTGAAACTGGTTTATCATGTGGAATGGTTTCCAGAAGACGGGGAAGAGTATCCGATTCGCGTATCAATCTTAAAAGATGAAGTGACAATCGGTCTTGACACTTCGGGTGTTTCTCTTCATAAACGCGGGTATCGGAGAATGACAGCAAAAGCGCCGATTACGGAAACACTGGCTGCAGCTCTGATTATGCTGACGCCCTGGAAGCAGGACCGTATTCTGGTGGATCCTTTCTGCGGAAGCGGTACGTTTCCGATTGAGGCTGCAATGATGGCTGCGGATATGGCACCCGGACTTTCCAGGAATTTTCTGGCGGAAAAATGGAAACACCTGGTGCCGAAGACGTGCTGGAAAAATGCGAGAGAAGATGCAAATGACCGTGTCTTGCGGGATGTTGTGACGGATATTCAGGGATTTGACATTGACGGCAATGTTGTAAAGAGTGCAAGAGAAAACGCAAGACTGGCGGGTGTGGATCATCTGATCCATTTTCAGCAGCGTCCGGTAAAAGAATTGTCTCATCCGAAAAAGTATGGTTTTCTGATTACAAATCCCCCATACGGAGAACGTTTGGAAGAAAAGGAAAATCTCCCGGAACTGTACCGGACCTTAGGCGAGCGATACCGTATGCTGGATTCCTGGTCTATGTACGTGATCACCAGCTACACAGATGCGGAACGGTATCTGGGGAAGAAAGCGGATAAGAACCGGAAAATTTATAACGGAATGCTGAAGACCTATTACTACCAGTATCAGGGGCCGAAACCGCCAAAGGGAAAGATGGAGACACTGTAACGGGAAAGTGCCGAAAATTTTTTTGCACAATTCAAAAAAAAGAAAAGATTTTAGTTGAAAAAGAGAAGTCATTGTGCTACTATTTTCCTGTGCTTTGAAAGAAAGCGTAAAGGCGGAGAGAGAATGAACGGACAGGAACTGATGCAGAAATTGCTGCATTCCTATGAGAGAAGTTATGACATTACAGCTCCGTGTCAGGTGAACGGACATACGTATGATGCCGCAGCTTATT
>JAQYOA010000221.1 GCA_028727605.1 Lachnospiraceae bacterium | reverse complement strand
GAAGCAAAAGATACCATTGCGGAAAAAGAACAGGAGCTGCAGTCAGCGGAGACGCTGCTCTCCGAAAAGGAAGCTTTAGTTTTAAGCGGTCAGAGTGAGCTGGACGCAAAAAGTGAGGAACTTCAAAAAGGCCGGGAAGAGCTTTTGACAAAAGAACAGGATTTTGCAGATGCAAAGGCACAGCTAAACGATCAGGTCGCCGATCTGAAGGAAAAAGAGCAGCTGCTTTCCGAAAAAGAAGCGGAGCTTGACAAAGGAAAAGAACTTCTCGCAGAAAAACAGGAGGAGTTCCAAAAGGGCAGAGAAGAGCTTCAGGCAAAAGAAGAGGAACTGATCGCCGGAAAAGAAGAACTGGAAGCGAAAAAGGCAGAACTGGAGTCGGCAGAGGAGCAGATTCTTTCCGGCGAGGCGCAGCTTCTGGATGCGAGAAGCCAGCTGGAAGAGGGAAAGGCAGAACTGGAGTCGAAAAGAGAGGAAGTACAGGCAGCAAAGGAAAAAATGGAACAGCTAAAAGAGGTCCTCGGAGAAGACAGTTCGATTGTAAAACAGCTGGAGGAACAGATCCTTTCCGGCGAGGCGCAGCTTTTGGAAGCGGAACAGGAACTCTCCGCCCGGGAAGAGGAGCTCCTTTGTGCGGAACAGGAGCTGGAAAGTAAGAAACAGCAGATCACTGCGGCGAAAGAGGAGCTTGCTGCTGCAGAGGAACAGATTGCGGAGGGAGAAGCGGCACTGGAGCAGGGGCGCAAAGAGCTTGAGAACGGACAGAGTCAGCTGGATGCCTATCAGCAGGAACTTCTTGCGGGAGAGCAGCAGATCCTTTCTGCCAGAGAACAGATGGAAGACGGCTGGCAGCAAATCCATACATATCAGGCGCAGTTTCAGGAAGGAGAACAACAGATTGCCGCCGCAAAGAAACAGCTTTTGGAAGGAGAACAGCAGATTTCCGAGGCAAAGCAGCAGCTTTTAGACGGACAAAGTCAGATCGCTTTGGCAAAAGAGGAGCTGGAAGAGGGGAGAGTCTCCTTAAATGATGCAAAGGAAGAACTTGCGCAAAAGGAACAGGAGCTGAAAGACGGGTGGAAAGAATACGAAGAAGCCAGTGCAAAAGCGCTGCCAAAGCTGGCAGATGCAAAAGAAGAAATCGCGGATGGAGAAGCGGAACTGGAAGCCATGGAGGTTCCCACCTGGTATGTTTGGGATCGGACCAAGATCAGTTCCACGAAGAATTTCGGGGATGATGCCGGAAGAATTTCCAGCATCGGAAAATTATTTCCGCTGATTTTCTTTCTGGTGGCAGCGCTCGTGAGCCTGACTACCATGACCCGTATGATCGAAGAACAGCGTCAGCAGATCGGAACGCTGAAGGCACTGGGATACTCCGATTTTGCCATCGCTATGAAATATTTTGCCTATGCGATGCTTGCCACCTTGACGGGAGCATTCGTCGGAGTGATCATCGGTGAAAAGATACTGCCGTGGGTCATTATGAATGCTTACGGAATGCTGTATACGGGACTTCCCTATTATATGACTCCTCTGGATTGGTATCAGGGCGGTCTGGCGATTCTCGCAAGTGCGGCCTGCACCGGTATTGCAACCCTTGCAGCCTGCTATCGGGAACTGTCTGCCAGACCGGCAGAGCTGATGCGCCCGGAGGCTCCCAAAAACGGAAAACGGATTTTATTGGAACGGATTGGAATTTTGTGGCATCATCTGAATTTCACCCAGAAATCCACCCTGCGAAATCTTGTCCGGTACAAGAAACGGTTCTTTATGACTGTGATCGGTATCGGCGGCAGTATGGGACTGCTTATGGTAGGTTTTGGTCTGCAGGATTCCATTACGGCGATCGCGAAGAATCAGTTTGTGAATCTGTTTACCTATCAGGCAAATGCAGTGCTTGGTTCCGTGGACGAGTCGGAGAAGGAAGCGCTCCAGAAGGAGCTGACTGATTATCCGGGTATGGAACAGATGCTGGAGATGTACTGCCAGAATGTGGACCTGATCTCGGAGAAACGCACCCTTCAGGCAGTTCTGGAGGTGCCGAAAGAGCTGACAAATTTTGAGGATTTCTATGATTTCAGAGACCGTGTAACCGGGGAAGAGTATGATTTCCCGGAAGAAGGAGCAGCCATCAGTGAAAAGACAGCCGACCTTTTAGGAATCGGGGAAGGCGATACGATACAGATCAAGATGGGAGACAAGGAAATCGCGGAAGTGACGATTACAGTCGTCGTGGAAAATTATGTGCGTCATTTTCTCTATATCAGCTCGGATACGTATCAGGAACTCTTTGGAGAACTGCCGGAATACAATCAGCTGCTGCTGCGGTATTCGGATACCTCCGCGGAAAATGAGAAAGCACTCGGAGAGACCGTTATGAGCTACGACTGTGTGGCGTCTGTTTCCTTTACGACAGATCTGATTGCGGAGATCGACGATATGCTTCGCTCTCTGGATATTGTAATCTGCGTACTGATTATTTCCTCCGGACTGCTGGCCTTTGTTGTTTTGTATAATCTGAACAATATCAATATTACGGAGCGGATCAGAGAGCTGGCAACGCTGAAGGTCCTGGGCTTTTATGACAAAGAAGTGGCTTCTTACGTCTACCGGGAAAATATGGTGCTGACGCTCATCGGAATTGTGGCCGGCATGGGAATCGGGTCATTTCTGCATCAGTATGTGATTCAGTCCGTGGAAGTGGAGATGATGATGTTCGGACGGACGATTTTCCCGAGAAGCTATGTTTACAGCGCGCTGATCACCATCGCATTTGCACTGTTTGTCAACTTTATGATGTATTACCGGCTGAAGAAAATCGATATGATAGAGTCACTGAAAAGTGTGGAGTAAATAAAAAAACATCCCCCCAGGGGGCTTGTGACAAAAAAATGTCAATGCTATACTTACGGTATCAAAGCTACAAGGGAGGAAAATGAAGTATGCATATGGCGGATGCTCTGGTCGCACCTGCAGTGGCGGCGACAATGTATGTCTGCTCGGGAGCGGCGGCAGGCTTTTCAGTAAAAAAAGTACGGCTGGAGAGTGACCCGAAAAAAATCCCGGTGATGGGAGTCATGGGAGCTTTTGTATTTGCGACACAGATGATTAATTTTACAATTCCGGGGACCGGATCCAGCGGACATCTCTGCGGAGGCATGCTGCTTACAGCACTTCTCGGACCTTATGCCGCATTTCTTACAATGATCGGCGTGCTGCTGATTCAGTGTCTTTTGTTTGCTGACGGCGGGTTGCTCGCGCTTGGGTGCAATGTCTGGAATATGGCATTTTACGGATGCTTTCTCGGGTATTTCCTGTGCTGGCGTCCGATGATGAAAAAGGGAATGACCAGAGGAAAAATTGTCGGTGCATCGATCCTTGGCTGTGTGCTTACTCTGCAGCTTGGTGCATTCAGCGTGACGCTTGAGACACTGCTTTCCGGTATTACAGAACTGCCGTTTAAAGTATTTGTGGGAACAATGCAGCCGATTCATCTGGCAATCGGTCTGGTGGAAGGATTGATTACATCCGCGGTTCTGCTCTTTGTCTATCAGGCAAGACCCGAGATGCTGGAAGGCGGAATCGAGAAGGAAGAAAGCAGATTTTCTTTCAAAAAGACGATGGTAATTCTGCTCTGTGCTGCAGTTCTGATCGGCGGCGGATTGTCACTGGCGGCATCCTCTCATCCGGACGGGTTGGAGTGGTCCATCGAGAAGATCACCGGATCCACGGAAGTGGAGAATGAAGGAAACAGTGTACATGAGGCGGCAGAAACGATACAGGAGAAAACGGCACTGCTTCCGGATTACGCATTCAAAGGTTCGGAATCTTTGGCCGGAACTTCCGTCTCCGGTATTGCGGGATCCCTTATTGTACTCGTTGTGTGTGTAGGGGCCTGCTACGGATTCAAATTTTTCAGAAAGAGTAAAAGATAAAAAATGAGTAAATTGGGCAGCGCATTATATGAGATACATCATATGGATACGATTGCAGAACGGGACCAGTGGGTGAATCATATTCATCCACTGGTTAAACTCGTTTTAACGGTTGCATATATTGCAGCGTGTGTATCCTTTTCCAAATACGATCTGACAGGAATTCTGCGGATGGGAATCTATCTGATCGTCGTTTTTATTCTCGGAGATATTTCATTCCGGGACAGTCTGCGGAGGCTGAGAATTGTATTGCCGCTGGTTTGTTTTGTGGGTCTGTTCAATCCGTTTTTTGACAGGGAGCCGTACCTTCAGATCGGTTCACTGGTCATCACAACGGGTGTCATTTCCATGGTGACACTGATGATAAAGGGAATCTACAGTGTGCTGGCGGCGTATCTTTTGATTGCCACAACATCCATCGAAAAGATTTGTTATGCCCTGCGGCTGATTCATGTGCCGGCGATTCTGGTCACGCAGATTTTGCTGACGTATCGTTATGTCAGCGTCCTTCTCGAGGAGGCCAACCGGATCATGCAGGCCTATGCGCTGCGTGCTCCAAACCAGAAAGGCGTCCATTTCAAAGTCTGGGGAACGCTCGCGGGACAGCTGCTGCTCCGCAGTATGGACCGGGCCAATGAGGTTTATGAGAGCATGACGCTGAGAGGCTATCGGGGAGAATTTTATTATGCGGCCAAAGAACCCTGTAAGGGGAAAGATTATCTGTATCTGTTTGTCTGGCTGGCCGTTTTTGCACTGCTGATTGTCATTTGAGAATGAGAGATCCACAGAAAGGCGAAAAAAATGAGTCATATACATATTAATCTGGAACATGTCAGCTACAGTTATGAAAAATCGGTACCGATTCTGAAGGATATTTCGTTTGTTGCCCATGAAAATGACAGCATCGGACTAATCGGAGCCAATGGTGTGGGGAAGTCTACGCTGCTGAAGCTTCTGGTGGGACTGAATACGGACTATGAGGGAAGCATCCGTGTGGAGGAAATGCCGGTGGTAAAAGAGATGCTGCCGAAAATCCGGGAAAAGATCGGGTATGTCTTTCAGGATTCCGACAGTCAGCTTTTTATGTCCACCGTCTATGATGA
Source organism: Lachnospiraceae bacterium (assembly GCA_028727605.1). Taxonomy (GTDB): domain Bacteria; phylum Bacillota; class Clostridia; order Lachnospirales; family Lachnospiraceae; genus Fusicatenibacter. The sequence goes on along the minus strand of JAQYOA010000221.1, from coordinate 24,894 downwards.
CGTGGCTTTCGCACCGAGAAATTACGGTCTTTCCGAGGCGGAAGTGGAAAAACGGGTTTGTCGGGCACTGGAAATGATTCACATTGAGCACTTAAGAGAGAAGCACATCTACAAAATGTCCGGTGGTGAGAAAAAAATGGCATCCATTGCCACCATCCTGGCCATGACCCCGGACATCATTTTGATGGATGAGCCTTCGATTGCGTTAGATCCCAGGAACAGAAGAAATCTGATTCATATACTGAATGAATTTGAACATTTGAAGATCATTGCCTCCCATGACCTGGATATGATTCTGGAAACCTGCAGCAGAGTGATTCTGATGGCAAACGGAGAGATCATCCGGGATGGGGATACAAGGGAGATTCTCTCTGACCGGGAGCTTTTGGAGGAAAACGGACTGGAACTGCCGCTTTGTATGCAGCGTATTTGACGGGAAGGTTTTTCTGTATTATAGTTGAGATATAAGTACGACATAATTGGGAGGTCTTTATGGAGAAACGTATGGAACAAATCACAACCCCGATTCCGGCAACGCTCTATTTCTATGAGATAAACGGAATCCATATCGTTTTTGGGGTTACAGAGGAGCAGGAACTGAAGTTATTTCACTTTTCCAGCCGGGAATTTGATCCGGAAAATGTGTGCAGAAAACCCTTTGGAGAGTGGACAGAAAAGGAAAGTCACTGGAGGGAAAATTTTATTCGGGAAGCCTTTCAGCTGGTACAGGTGAATTTTTCCGGATATAACCGTCCTTATGAGAAACACGGAAACAAATATATCGTAACGGCTCCCGGTTACCTGCTGAAGTACGCCGGGATTCGTGAGGAGAGAACCGGCGAAGGTGACCGTCTGGTGATCACTCAGAAGGATGAGATCACCGGGGCCCGGGTGGAGAGTACCTGGCAGTTTTATGACGGTCTGCCGATTGTACGGATGTATCATACCGTTTTCAATGACGGACCGGCAGATCAGACGCTGGAATACATTTCCACTTTCAGCTATACCGGAATTGAAAAGGAACACCGCCCCAATGATCCAGCCTTTGTCAGCTCGGATGAAAAGATGACGATGATCATTCCTCATAACGGCTGGCAGAAAGAGCTGGATCTGAAGAAGTATCGGTTTGCGGATCTTGGCCTGGATCAGAGCCAGACAAAATGTTACCAGAGAACCTCGAAGACGATCGAAGTGACCAATACCGGAAACTGGTCTGCGAAAGAATATCTGCCGCTTGGCTATATCGGCAATTCTGCGGCTGACACGGGACTGTTCTTCCAGATTGAACACAGCGGTTCCTGGCATTATGAAATCGGAGACCAGAACGGACACTTTTATCTGGCGGTCAGCGGACCTACGGAAATCCAGTCTCACTGGTTCAGGAACTTAAAGTCGGGAGAGAGTTTTACGACAGTGCCGGCGGCGGTAGGCGTCTGCCATGATGATTTTGAGGAGGCAGCCGGAATCCTGACCAATTACCGGAGACGGATCCGCCGTCCCAATCCGGACAATGAAAAACTGCCGGTTATTTTCAATGACTATATGAACTGCCTGTTCGCAGATCCTACCACGGAAAAGGAACTGCCGCTGATCGATGCGGCTGCCAAAGCCGGCTGTGAGTACTATGTCATTGATGCGGGCTGGTATGCGGACGGCAACTGGTGGGACAACGTAGGAGAATGGAGAGAGAGCAGAAAACGTTTTCCAAACGGTGTATCGGAAGTTACCGACTATATCCGGTCCAAGGGAATGGTGCCGGGCGTATGGCTGGAACTGGAAGTCATGGGTATCAACTGCAAAATGGCAGGAATTCTGCCGGATGAATGTTTCTTCTGCCGCCATGGAAAACGGGTTTATGACAGAAGCCGTTATCAGCTGGATTTCCGTCATCCGCTGGTAATCGAGCATGTGACGGAAGTCATTGACCGGGTAGTGAGAGAATACGGTGTAGGCTATATCAAGATGGATTACAATATCGAGCCGGGTATCGGTACAGAGGTTGATGCAGACAGTGCAGGAGACGGACTGCTGCTTCACGAGAGAGCCTATCTGGAATGGCTGGACGGCATTTACCGCAAGTATCCGGATCTGGTAATTGAAAACTGTTCCAGCGGCGGTCTGCGGATGGACTATGCAATGCTGGCAAGAAACAGCATTCAGTCCACCAGCGACCAGGAAGACTACCGTTATTATGCGACCATTGCGGCAAATGCAGCGGCCGGCGTGACACCGGAGCAGGCTGCGATCTGGTCCTATCCTCTCTTTGACGGCACAAAGGAGGAAGTGATCTTTAACATGGTGAATGCGATGCTTCTTCGGATTCATCAGAGCGGACATCTGGCGGAAATTTCCGAGGAACGTTTTGAACTGGTAAAAGAAGGAATTGCATGCTATAAAAAGATTCGTCAGGATCTGAAAACAGGTGTGCCTTTCTGGCCTCTTGGCTTTGCAAATAATGAGGATACGCATCTGGCAGCGGGAATCCGCGTGCCGTCCGGAAAGATTTACCTGGCAGTGTGGAGAAGAGGCGGTGAGGATACCTTCCGGGTACCTCTGGAGCGCGCTTATCCGGGAAAACAGCTGCAGGTAAACTGCATTTATCCTGTGGAAAGCAAAGATGTGTTCCGGTATGAGGAAAAGAGCAGTGAGCTGATCCTGCACTTCCCGGAAACCTATATGGCCCGTCTGTTTGAGATCACTCCTGTGTGATGCAGCAGAGAACGGACGGTTTTTGAAAACGCACATCAAAATGCGGATGCTTTGTTCTAAGAACGAGAAAAACAGAATACAGATAGTAGCGGAATGAAAAGCCTCCGCGGCAGAAACTTCAAAAGAAGGATTTGCCGCGGAGGTTTTTAAATGTCTGAAAAGGAGAGAAGTTATGCGTTTCTTAGCCATTTTGTCCGACCTGATGATACCTCTTTTGATCTTTTCCATTGTGGGCTTTGCACTTTTGATGAAATGCAGCGTATTTGACGACTTTATCAGCGGAGCAAAAAGCGGACTGCGAACGATCGCAGCGATCCTGCCGAGTCTGATTGGACTGATGGTGGCGGTGGGTGTTCTGCGCTCTTCCGGTTTTCTTGATTTTCTGTCCCGGATCCTGGGAAAACTGCTCTCACCGGTTGGTTTTCCTCCGGCACTGGTGCCGCTTTCCATTATCCGGATGTTTTCGAGCAGTGCCGCAACCGGACTGCTTCTTGATCTTTACAAAGAATACGGGACGGACTCCTATATCGGGCTGGCGGCATCGGTCATGATGTGCTGCACAGAGACGATTTTTTATACGATGTCCGTCTATTTTGCGGCAGCTCATGTGACGAAGACGCGATACACGCTTTTGGGTGCGCTCATTTCCACAGCCTCCGGGATTGCAGTCAGCCTGTTGCTGGCCGGGAGGCTGGTTTGAACCGGTTCAAGGAAAAACCAAAGGGTCAATTTCCTATAACCTATTGACTAAGTATGAAAAGTGGGATAAAATCTGAAATCAGTAAATAAATCAGAAATGAGGGATATAAAATGAAAAATAATAATTACAAATTTGCATTACTTCTTGCTGCTGTGGTAACGGTTTCCGGTCTTGCCGGATGTGGCTCCTCCGATGGAACGGCTTCTTCTTCCGCATCCAAGGAAGTCAGCGAAAACCAGGCTTCCTCCGATACGACGGCGGAAACACCGACTGCGGAGAATCCAAGAACCATTCTGATTTCTGTCAACTCAGATTCCAACCCGGATTCCTACCTTGGAGAGGACGGCGAGTACACCGGATTTGAACCGGAGATGTTAAGAGCAATTGATGAGCTCCTGCCGGAATATGAATTTGAGTATACCACCATTTCCAGTACGGATGCACTCCTGGCACTTGAGACAGATAAGATTGACGCATCCCTTCAGAGATGGGAGGAGAATGAGGAAAGAAGAAAAAAATATCTCTTTACCAATGAATATTATCTGACTTATGCACAGAATCTCACCGTATACGGACAGGACAGTGAAATACAGTCTTTGGAGGACCTGAAGGAAGGCACAAAGGTATGGGTGAAAGCGGCAGGCGGTTCGGATGATTATTTCTGGCAGACTTACAATGCAGAACATCAGGATGCACAGGTGGAACTGGTGTATGCTACAGGCGGATATTCTGTGACGATTCCAATGTTCCAGAACGGAGAGCTGCAGGCCTGCACCATGGTTCAGCGAAATGTGGATCGAATCAATGACAATTACGGATCCGAGTTTGTCACTGTCGGTGACACAATTATGGCTTCCGACTGCTATATTCTCTTCAATTTAGATGAGACTGCGCTTCGTGACCGTGTGGATGAAGCGCTCCGGACTTTGAGAGAAGAAGGAACACTTTCCGAGCTTTCTATCAAGTGGTACGGCGAGGATTATACCGTCGATGAATTTAAGGAACAGTAAAACAGAAAGGTGTCATTCCCATGGATTTTTTCCGATTTGAACTGTGCGTGGAATATTTTCCCAAAATTATTCGGTATCTGCCGACAACCATGAAAATCGCGGCGATTTCGGCGGCGGCAGGGATTTTGATCGGTCTGATCCTGGCCGTTGTCCGAATCTATCGGATACCGGTACTGGAACAGCTTGCGATTGTTTTGACGTCATTTCTTAGGGCAACACCGCCGAATGTACTCTTATTAATGATCTTTTTTGCGATCCCCTTTTTATTTCAGGATCTGTGTATGACACTTTTCCATTTTAATATTAACCGTATGGATCTGTTTGTCTATGTGGCAGTTGCTTATTCCATCATGAACTCTGCATTTTTTGCGGAAATGTTTCGGGGAGCGGTATCAGGTGTTGAAAAAGGTCAGATGGAAGCTGCCTATGCAGTCGGCCTCACAAAAGGACAGGCCTTTTTGCGAATCGTGTTTCCCCAGGCAGTCCGGATTGCGCTTCCGGAGCTGGGAAATATTCTGGTGAATATCCTGAAAAATACTTCCCTTGCCTATCTGGTCGGGATTGTGGATCTGATGGGTGCAGTGAATCTTGCGTCGATTGATACCTTTCATCCGCTGGAGGGATACGTGGATGTGGCTCTGATTTACTTTGTGCTTTCTCTGATTCTGGAGAAGGTGTTCGGAAGTATTTCCAAAAAAGCAAATCGTTACGCATAAAAATCGGGAGGAAAAGTATGAACAGTGGATATTTTTTTGACTCCGGGGCAATGATAGAGATCTTTTTTACCTGTCTGTCCTATGTTCCGATATGTTTTTTTGCAGCAACCGTTTCGCTGCTGATCGGTCTTGTTTTTGGGATTCTGCTGACCGTGATCCGCGATTCAAAATGGCGAATCCTGAAAGCTCTGGGAAATGGCTATGTACTGGTTGTAAGAGGAATTCCGTCGATTTTACTGCTTCTTCTGGTTTTTTACTTTGTGCGGGGCGGATTCACTGCGCTGGCGGAACGGTTTAGCTGGGAGGCAAATTCCAGTGTAATACCGCCGCTGTTTCTGGCAATTCTGGCATTGTCGGCGTCCAGTGCGGCTTTTCTGTCCAATACAGTAAAATCCGCTTTGAGTTCTGTGGATCGCGGACAAAAAGAGGCAGGTCTTTCCCTTGGAATGAAGCCGTCAACGGTGTTTCTTCGCTACGTTTTGCCCCAGGCAGTTCCGGCAGCACTTCCCATGCTGGGAAATCAATATATAACGATGCTGAGAGCTACTTCCCTCATCGGGTATGTGGGAGTTATGGATATTGTGCAGGCGGGGAAAATTAAAGCGACCCTGTATTCCAATAATCTTGAGGCATATTTTGCAGAAGCCATAATTTATTGGGGACTTACCATACTGCTGGAACGACTCTTTCACTGGATCAATAAGAGAAACGCATGGCACAGTTCGGCTGCATGAAAACAGAAAGAAAAATCCGGGAGAGGAAATTACGTTATGATAAAACTGGAACACATTAAAAAATCTTTTGGAAAAAACGAAGTTTTGAAGGATGTCAGCCTGGACGTGGAAAAAGGAGAAGTAGTGGTAATCCTTGGACCCTCCGGGTCGGGAAAAACAACACTTCTTCGAAGCATTAATTTTCTGGAACCTGCGGACAGCGGAAAAATTACCATCGGGGGTCTGACCCTGGATGCAAAACATGCTTCTGCCAAACAGATTACAGAAATCCGAAGAAAAAGTGCCATGGTATTTCAGCACTATAATCTGTTTAAGAATAAGACCGCACTGGAAAACATTACAGAAGGTTTGCTTCTGGTAAAGGGACTTAGTAAAGCGGATGCGGAGAAAAAAGGAAGAGAATTGCTAAGAGAGGTCGGTCTGGAAGATAAGGCGGATGCATATCCATTGAAGCTTTCCGGCGGCCAGCAGCAGAGAGTCGGTATCGCGAGAGCACTGGCGATGGATCCGGAAGTTATCCTGTTTGATGAGCCGACTTCCGCGTTGGATCCGGAACTGGTAGGAGAGGTTCTCCGTGTGATGGCAAAGGTAGCCAGAGCGGGAAGAACGATGATTATTGTAACACATGAGATCAGTTTTGCGCAGGATATCGCATCCAGAATTGTATTTATGGATGGCGGTGTGGTTGTAGAGGAAGGAGCGCCAAAGGAGATTCTGCTGTCGCCCAAAAATCCAAGGACACGGGAATTTCTGCAGCGAATTTTGCCAGGGGATGATTATTCCATCTGAAATTTTGTATCGGAAAAGGAAAACAAAGAAGGAAAAAAGAAATGAGTACAGATTTTGATCAGATCATAAACAGAAAAGGAACCAGCTGCGCAAAATGGGACGGCCAGGGAGGAGATTACATCCCGATGTGGGTGGCAGACATGGATTTTTTGACGGCTCCGCCGATCCTGGATGCGCTGGAGAACCGTTTGAGTCATGGTGTATTTGGCTATGGAGGAAGATGGCAGGATGCCGTTTTGTCGGTGGTAAATCATTATAAGAAGACCTACCAGGTGGAAGTGGATCCCGAATGGGTTGTATATATACCCAGTGTGATGCCGGGAGCCAATCTTGCCTGCCGTACAGGTGGAGGCGGACTCATCTATTGTACGCCTATGTATTCTCACATTCGCCGGCTGCCGCAGGAGGCGCATACGCATGTGACGGAAGTTCCCATGAAAGAAAAGAATTTATTTTACGAAATGGATTTTGACGCATTGGAAAACAAGGTGACAGAGGATACCGGTGTCTTTGTGCTCTGCAATCCGCACAATCCGGTCGGACGTGTTTATACAAGAGAAGAGCTGGAACAGGCTGCTGCCTTTGCCGGGAAGCATGATTTGCTGGTGGTCTGTGATGAAATTCACTGCGAACTGGTTCTGGAAGGGAAACATACACCGTTCTTTTCGGTCAATGAATGGGCACAGCAGAACAGCATCACACTTTCAAGCGCAGGAAAAATAGCGAATATCCCATCTCTTCCGGCAGGCTTTGCCATCATTCCGAATCCGGAAATCCGGAAGAAATTCAAAGAGCAGGCATTGGGCTTGTTTTCCACACCGAATGTTTTGGCAGTGGAGGCTCTCGATGCGGCGTATAACGGAAGCTGCAGGGAATGGAAAGAAGAACTGGTATCTTATCTGAGAGAAAACAGAGATTATCTGGAGAAACGGATCAGCAGGATTGACGGACTTGCGGCAGTACATAATCAGGGAACGTATCTTACATGGATCGACTGTCGAAAGACGGGACTCAAAGACCCATTTACATTTTTTAAGGAAAAAGCAAAGGTACGGTTTAATGACGGAAAAGATTACGGAGCAGTCGGAGAGGGGTTTGTAAGAATCAATTTTGGCTGTCCGAGAGCACAGCTTTGTGAAGCTCTGGACCGGGTGGAAAAGGCCCTTGCCGGAAAAAAAGAAAAAGAGGATTTCAGATAAAAATACAGGAGGATATGAAAAATGAGCGAGAACAGGGAAAATGAAAAACAGGGAGTTGCTTTTGGATGTCCGAACAGCTGTATTGACTGCGGCGTGTTTAACTGCGGACGTCAGGATAAAAAGTATCCCGATTTTTGCCTTACAACCGGACTTACCAAAGAAGAGTATGAGGAACTGGAAGAACTCTATCATGATCCGATCAACCAGCGGATCGCAGTTGCCTCCGCAGAAGTGGAAGGGGCCTTTTATCAGCAGCTGACCAGAGTGGAGGAGACGATGGAATTTGCAAAAAGAATCGGGGCGAAGAAACTGGGGATTGCCTCCTGTGTGGGATTGATTCAGGAAAGTAAGCTTCTTGCGAAAATCCTTCGCCTGAATGGATTTGAAGTTTACGGAGCTGCATGTAAGGTGGGGGCCATGAAGAAAACAGAGACCGTGGGGCTTGATGAGGCATATACCTGTCAGACCGGAAATGTTATGTGTAATCCCATTGCCCAGGCGAAGCTCCTTGCAAAGCAGGGTGTGGATCTGAATATTATGATGGGGCTCTGCTGCGGCCATGACAGTCTGTTTCTGAAATATGCAAAAGGTCCCACAACGGTTCTTGTGGTAAAAGACCGTGTGCTCGGCAACAATCCGGTACAGGCTCTGTATCAGGCGAGTGCCTATTACAAACGTCTGCTGATGGATCCGAAGCAGCGTGAGGAATATGAAAAGAAAAAGGAAGAAGCGGACCGCCGGATTGCAGAAGCAGAAAAAAAGGATTGACAATTGCGAACAGAAGGAATAATATAAACATATAAAACATACAAAGTTAATAGGAATTAGGAAAAACAGTCAGGAGGATAGAAAAATGGCAAAAGTATACAGCAGCGTATTGGATCTGGTCGGCGGTACTCCGCTGGTAGAACTTAAGAAAATTGAGGAGGAAAAAGGCCTTCAGGCAAAACTTCTTGTGAAACTGGAATATTTTAATCCGGCAGGAAGCGTGAAGGATCGTATCGCAAAGGCAATGATCGAGGATGCGGAGGCAAAGGGCATTTTGAAAGAAGGCTCCGTAATCATTGAGCCTACTTCCGGAAATACCGGAATCGGCCTGGCAGCAGTTGCGGCTGTGAAGGGATACCGCATGATTCTGACAATGCCTGAGACGATGAGTGTAGAACGCCGGAATATTTTGAAAGCCTATGGAGCAGAAGTAGTGTTGACAGACGGAGCAAAGGGTATGAAGGGAGCCATTGCCAGGGCAGATGAGCTGGCAAAGGAAATTCCGAACAGCTTTATTCCGGGTCAGTTTGTCAATCCGGCAAACCCGGAAACCCATAAGCGGACAACCGGACCGGAGATCTGGGAGGATACCGACGGACAGGTGGATATTTTTGTGGCAGGTGTCGGCACCGGCGGCACCATCACCGGAACCGGTGAATTTCTGAAGGAGAAGAAACCGGAGGTAAAAGTGGTGGCTGTTGAGCCGGCAACTTCACCGGTTTTGTCTGAGGGTGTTGCAGGTCCGCATAAGATTCAGGGAATCGGTGCAGGATTTGTTCCGGATACACTGAATACCGGTATTTATGATGAAATCATCAAAGTAGAAAATGAAGATGCCTTTGCCACCGGAAAATATCTGGCAGAGAAGGAAGCGATCCTTACCGGTATTTCCTCCGGAGCAGCATTGTATGCCGGAATTCAGCTGGCCAGCAGAGAGGAAAACAAAGGAAAAACCATCGTCGTACTGCTGCCGGATAACGGAGACCGCTATTATTCCACTCCGCTGTTCGTGAGATAAGAGAGGTCTTTATGACATTACAGCAGCTTCGCTACGTAATACAGGCGGCGGATTCCCATTCTATGAATGAGGCTGCCAGGGAGCTTTTTATTTCCCAGCCGACGCTGTCCGGCGCAATCCGCGATCTGGAACAGGAAATCGGTATGGAGATTTTCAGAAGAACCAGCAGGGGTACGGTACTGACTCCGGAAGGAGAAGAATTTTTAGGCTATGCCAGGCAGGTGGCAGAACAGTACCGGCTGCTGGAAGAGCGTTTCGTATTCAGAGAAAAGGAAAAGAAAAAATTCAGTGTTTCCATGCAGCATTACAGCTTTGCGGTCAAGGCGTTTGTGGAACTGGTAAAGCAGTTCGGTATGGACGAGTACGAATTTGCGGTGTACGAAACCAGAACCTTTGATGTAATTCGGGATGTAAAAAACTTTCGCAGTGAACTGGGGATTCTCTACCGCAATGATTTTAACGACAAAGTGCTGACAAAGCTTTTAAAAGAAAACAATCTGGAATTCCATGAACTGTTTTCCTGCGGTACATACGTGTACCTGTGGAAAGGACATCCCCTCGCGAACCGGGAGGAGATCGGGATCGAAGAGCTGGCAGAATACCCGTGTCTTTCCTTCGATCAGGGAAACAGTAATTCCTTTTTCCTTGCGGAGGAAGTATTGAGCACGTATGAGTACAAACGGATCATCAAGGCAAATGACCGTGCGACAATGCTGAATCTCATGGTGGGATTAAACGGTTATACCCTGTGTTCCGGAATCATCTGTGAGGAGCTGAACGGCAGTGATTACGTTGCAGTTCCGCTGCAGGGGGATGAAAACATGATGATTGGCTATATCAGCAGGAAGGGAATGTCGATCAGCCCGCTGGGAGTGCGGTATCTGGAAGAATTAAAGAAATATCGGGAATATGTCCTGTGATCTGTGAGCAGCCATTTTCCCGGGAAAGAGAAGAGAGTTCATGACAGGGGTCCTATCAGGATCAAACCAAACGTGTCATGGGCTCTTTTTTTGTACGGTTAGTTATAGGAAAAACCTATAACTAACCATTTGTTTTTCGAATTGGACAGAGAAGGGATTTGTATGTATAATAACCTTGTAAACAGATAGGAATTACAAAAACAATAGGAAACGGAGCGGATGAGAAATGAGAGCAGTAAGATTCACCGGCCGAACGGTAATATATGATGTCATGTGCAGCGCATGTGATTGAAAACAAAAAGGCAAAATAAAATCAGAAATCGTGATAAAGAATAAAAATCAGAGATAAAGGAGAATTTCGAATATGAGCAAGAAAACAAGAGCAGAGAGAAACCTGAAATTTGAGACCTTACAGCTTCATGTGGGACAGGAACAGCCGGATCCGCTAACCGGAGCGAGAGCAGTGCCGATTTACCAGACATCCTCCTATGTATTCAATAATTCTGAGCATGCGGCAGACCGCTTCGGACTCCGGGATTCCGGCAATATCTACGGACGTCTGACCAACCCGACGGAAGATGTATTTGAACAGAGAATTGCAGCTCTTGAGGGAGGCGTGGCAGCGCTGGCAGTTGCTTCCGGAGCGGCAGCCATTAACTATACACTGATCAATCTGGCACAGAACGGGGATCACATCGTATCTGCCAAGAACATTTACGGCGGTTCCTATAACCTGTTAGCTCATACGCTGCCGGAGTACGGTATTTCCGCTACCTTTGTTGATATTTTCAATGAGGAAGAAATCCGGGCAGCCATTCAGGAAAATACGAAAGCAATTTTTATCGAAACACTTGGAAATCCCAATTCGGATGTTGTGGATATTGAGGCAGTTGCAAAGATTGCCCACGAGTACAGGATTCCGCTGGTCGTTGACAACACCTTTGCCACACCGTATCTGGTTCGCCCCATTGAGCACGGTGCAGATATTGTGGTACATTCCGCAACAAAGTTCATCGGCGGACACGGAACTACCATCGGCGGCGTGATCGTGGACAGCGGCAAGTTCGACTGGGAAGCATCCGGAAAATTCCCGTCACTGACTGAGCCGAACCCCAGCTATCACGGAATCAGCTTTACAAAAGCAGTGGGAGCGGCAGCCTTTGTGACCAAGATTCGCGCAATCCTCCTGCGTGATACGGGAGCTACCCTTTCCCCGTTCCATGCGTTCTTCTTCCTGCAGGGTCTTGAGACATTGTCTCTGCGTGTGGAACGTCATGTGGAGAATGCGCTGAAGGTGGTACAGTATCTGAACAATCATCCGCAGGTGGAAAAGGTACATCATCCGTCCGTTTCCGATGATCCGAAGCAGAAAGAGCTGTATGAAAAATACTTCCCCAACGGAGGCGGTTCCATCTTCACCTTTGAAATCAAAGGCGATGCACAGAAGGCAAAAGACTTCATCGACAATCTGGAGCTGTTCTCTCTGCTTGCCAATGTGGCCGATGTGAAATCTCTGGTTATTCATCCTGCAACCACAACCCACAGCCAGTGCACTGAGGAAGAGCTTCTCGATCAGGGTATCAAGCCGAATACCATTCGTCTGTCCATCGGTACCGAAAATATCGATGATATCATTGAAGATCTGGAAGAAGCATTCAAGGCGGTTCAGTAAGTGAAAAAACACAGTCGAAATTCTAAGGGAAATACCGAGCCGGTTTTAATTCCCATTGATTTAATAGAGTAAATGGGATATAATGAATCCGGAGGTGTAGTGTGATATGAGAATTTCGACAAGAGGAAGATATGCTCTGCGTCTGATGCTGGATCTTGCCCTAAACAATACCGGGGAACCGGTAAGACTCAAAGATGTGGCGAGAAGACAGGAAATTTCAGAAAAATACCTGGAACAGATCATTTCGATTCTGAATAAAGCAGGTTATGTAAAGAGTATCCGCGGTCCCCAGGGAGGTTATACACTTCGCAGAAAGCCGGAAGAGTATACGGTGGGAATGATTCTTCGGCTGACGGAGGGAAGCCTTTCCCCGGTGGAATGTGTGGAAGAGGATGCAGTTGGGTGTCCCCGCATGGATCAGTGTGCCACGTTAACACTCTGGAAGAAACTGAACGATGCGATCAATGGTGTGGTAGACCATGTAACGCTGGAGGATCTGGTAACCTGGCAGATGCAGAAAGCAAACGAATATGTTATCTGAAAAGTAAAGAGATGAAAAAGCCGCCGGAAATGTCAAATAAGAAAAATGACATTTCCGGCGGTTTTTTAATAAGAAGTAAAATCAGACACAGAAATCTTCCAGGTCATCCCGAAGATAGGCAAGAGCCTGATCCAGATCTTTTTTTCGGAGACTTTCAATGATATCGGTATGATGCGCGATATCCATCGCTGCCCGTTTATTATTCCAGGTCTGCCAGTAAAACTGGGCGTAAGCTCTCTTTAAGATGTTCATGGAACGCTCCAGTTCCTGACAGGCATATTCATTTCCGGAGAAAGAGAGAAGCTTTAAGTGGAAATTTGTGTTTGCCTCCCAATGAACCCAGATGCTGTCTGTATCAGCCCTGCATTGCTCATCAATCGTCAGCAGTTCGTTAAGTTTTTCATCAGTGAGAGAAGAAAAGCTCTGACGGAGAAAACCGCTTTCCAGAATCAGACGATAATTCAGAATATAGGCGACATCTTCTCTGGTCAGACTCACCACCTGATAACCAAATCTCGGAAAGCTTCGCAGGATCCCTTCGTTGCACAAAGCGACCAGAGCTTCGCGAATCGGTGTTTTGCTGTATCCGAATTTCTGAACCAATTCCTGCTCATTGATGATCTGGTTCGGTTTGTACTCATCTGTAAAAATTCCGTTCAGGATTGATTGATAAACAATGTCCTTCAGACTGCCATGCTGTTTCATTCTACTCTCCCCATTATTCTCATTCTGTATGGATCAAAAATTGCTTACTCTTCATAATAACAAAGATTTCCAATCTTGTAAATGCTGTTTTTTTTCGGAAAACAGACGAGAGAATGCTTGACTTCTGATATGATCAGTGATATATCATAGATATATTGAATACAATTTCAAGGAGATCGCATGATGGATAAGCTGTTATATAATAATTATGTGAAGATTTTGAAAAATGAACTGGTACCGGCACTTGGCTGTACGGAACCGATTGCCATTGCCTATGCTGCGGCAAAGGCACGGGAAGTGTTGGGACAGATGCCGGAATCGATTGAACTTTGCTGCAGCGGAAACATTATTAAGAACGTAAAGGGAGTAAAAGTGCCGAACTCCAATGGACTGAAGGGAATTGATGTGGCCGCAACGCTGGGAGTCGTGGGCGGTCGTGCGGACCGGGAACTTGAGGTGCTTGAGGATGTCACGCAGGAAGATATTGAGAAGACGAAGGAACTGGTGGCGGCAGGATTTTGTACCTGTACACTCAAAGAAGGTGTAGAGAATCTTTATATTGTTGCCCGGGTAGCTGCCGGAGAGCACAGTGCGGAAGTTACGATTGTAAACCGTCATACGCTGATCTCACGGATTGTGAAGGATGGAGAGGTGCTTTATTCGATTGCGGCGAATGAAGAATCCCCGGAATATGTGGATAAAAGCCTCCTGAACGTGAGGGATATTCTTCTGTTTGCTGATGAAGTGGATCTGGAAGATGTCAGAGAAGTGCTGACACGTCAGATTACGATGAATTCAGCGATTGCGGAAGAAGGGCTGTCCCATCCCTACGGTGCTCAGGTGGGAAGGACGCTTCTGAAGGAATACGGCAATGATGTAAAGATTCGTGCCCGCGCCCGCGCCGCAGCAGGGTCAGACGCCCGTATGGGAGGCTGTTCCCTTCCGGTAGTGATTAACTCCGGCAGCGGAAATCAGGGAATGACGGTATCTCTTCCTGTGATTGAATTTGCGAAAGAACTGAAAGTATCTGAAGAGAAGCTGTACCGTGCCCTGGTAGTCAGCAATTTGATCGCAATTCATCAGAAGAAGTATATCGGAAGTCTCTCTGCCTACTGCGGAGCAGTCAGTGCAGCCTGCGGCGCAGGTGCAGCGATTACGTATCTGTACGGGGGCGATTATGAGGATGTTTCCTTTACCATCGTCAATACCATTGCCAATGTGGGCGGCATTGTGTGCGACGGCGCGAAATCTTCCTGTGCGGCCAAAATTGCCTCCGCGGTAGATGCGGCCATCATGGCACATTTCATGGGAATGAACCACAGAACATTCCAGCCGGGAGAGGGAATTGTTCAGGAGGATGTGGAAGGAACCATCAAGAGTATGGGATATATCGGGCGTGTCGGCATGAAGGATACCGATACCGAGATCCTGAATATTATGATTGACCGGGTAGATATCGATCAGGTTTGCTGAGGCGGCTGCTGAGAAAACGGGCGTTTGTGCAAAAGGACCAAAAAAGCAGGGATTTTTTTGGAAGGCTGTTCTCAAAATTTGCTGTCGAAGCAAAAAAAAACCGAATATTTTATGCGAATAGAGCAAAATCCTGTCGAAAAAATGTTGACATTTAATCATAATAGTGATAATATCAGCTCAAGCAAAGACGCTAATTATAAGACAAGAAAATTAGCGTTTTTTTTATTCAATGCAGTTTTACGTATTAAAGCGTAAAAAAGACTGTGAATGAAACTTAAAAACTGAATTATTATTCGGTGAGAAAGGAAAGAGAGGAAGAAAACATGTACAAGAAAAGCAAAGTCCTTGCACTGATTTTAACCGGTGCAATGATGGCAGGATGCCTTGCAGCCTGCGGCGGGGACACAAGCAGTTCCACTTCCGCAAGCAGCACTGCAGGTACAGCAAGCACATCCGCAGACAGTGCAGCAGAGTCATCTGCATCCGCAGCATCTGATACCACAACTGCCGGAGGAGATACCCAGGTACTGAACCTGAGAGTTTCCGCTTTCGGCAACAACTATGATGTTCAGGATATGGGATGGCGCTGGATGATGGCAGACTGCTACGAAGGTCTGTACCGCAACGTTGCAGATGAGAACGGAGAAACCTTTATCCTGGCAGGCGCAGAGAGTGTTGATGTGTCTGACGATCAGCTGGTTTATACCTTCCATCTGAGACAGGACGCAAAATGGTCTGATGGAGTTCCGGTTACCGCTCATGATTACGAGTATGGCTGGAAGAGACTGCTGGATCCGAGCATCGGATACGACTATGCATCCTTCATTTTCAATGTAGTAGGTGCAGAGGAGTACTATAACGGCACAGGTTCTGTTGACGACGTTATGGCAAAAGCGCTGGATGATTATACGTTTGAAGTAACCTTAAAGATCGCTGACCCGACCTTTACCGCAAAGCTGGTTGCTACACCGCTGTATCCGACACGTCAGGATATCGCTGAAGCAGCAGGCGACAACTGGGGCAAAGACTGGACCTTATGTGTATACAACGGACCGTACTGCATGAGCGAGCTGGTTGAAGACAACAAGATGGTATGGACCAAGAACACAGAATACTGGGATGCAGAAAATACGCATCTGGATGCAATCAACTGGTATCTGGTAGCAGAGGATTCCACTGCAGCTACCATGTTTGACAACGGAGAGCTGGATGTACTTCAGACTTCCGGAGATTATTCTGTAAAATATAAGAGCGAGGCAGATGCAGGAAATCTGCAGCTGATCACTTCCGATTATCCGGGAACCGTATACCTGACATTCAACTTTACCACCGGCGGTTCTTCAGGACTTATGAGCAACGCAAAGATTCGTAAAGCTCTGAACTATGCGGTAAACCGTGAGGAAATGATTTCCGCAGTTTACGGAAGATACAAACCGGCTTACGGTCTGATCTCTCCGGCAATCACCTTTGACGGAAGCTCTTACCGCAGCCAGTCAGAGGAGCCGATGACTGCAGAGTATCAGGAGTATGCAGGAAATGCAGAAAACCTGCAGGCACTGTTCCAGGAAGGTCTGGATGAGCTGGGTGTTACCACTCCGCTTTCCGAGATTACCATTACTTACCTTTCCTATGGTTCCACCATGGAAAACCAGACAGAGCGTGAGTACCTGCAGCAGATCTGGCAGCAGATGCTCGGCATCAACGTTGAGCTGAATACCGTTGGTGATTACTCTCTGTTCAAGGCAGAAAGAGATGCCGGAAATTATGATATTATGAACAGTGGATGGTGGAGTGATTACAACGATCCGCTGGATTACCTGGATGTATTCTACAGCGGTATCTATGCTTCCACCGGCGGATACTCCAATGCAGAGTATGATGCACTGCTGGATTCTCTGGATGGAGAAGGCGACAATGCAAAACGTTTTGAGATTTATCAGCAGGCTGAGAATCTTCTGGTAAATGAGGACTGCGGTCTGATTCCGATCTACTACTCAACCAAAGAAGTATTCCTCAAGAACTGGGTAAAAGACTTCAGAACATCCTCCTTCGGAGCAAGTCAGGAGCTGTACATTACTTACATTGAAGGAAGAGGCAACTGATTCGGGAAAGAAAACGAATCGAAAATAGAGTAAATTCGACAAAGAAGGGCTTATGTATATAGGTCCTTCTTTGGTATAAAGGCAGGGAAATGCTTATGGCAAAATATTGTGTGCGCCGTTTTCTGGAAATGGTACTGACACTGTTTCTGATCGCAACGGCAACCTTTTTCCTGCTGGAGGCTGTACCGGGAGATCCGCTGACTCAGCGTGCCGATAAGCTGCAGCCCCAGGCAAGGGAGAGGCTTTATGAGAGATACGGGCTGGACAAGCCTATGATGGAGCGCTATGTGCTCACAATGAAAGATATGTGCCGCGGTAACTTCGGCGAGTCTTTCGTTTATGCGGGTCAGACGGTTTCCGGCCTTATCCATGACCGTCTTCCGGTATCTGCCAGACTGGGTCTTCAGCAGATGCTTCTCGGTGTCACGGTGGGATTGCTGCTGGGTATTCTGGCTGCGATGAAGCGAGGTACCATAGCCGATTATCTGGTGGTAGGTCTCTCGGTACTGCTGATTTCCATTCCGCATCTGATTTTTGGTCTGATGCTGCAGAAAATCTTTGCGGGAAGTCTGAAATGGTTTCCGACAATCGGATGGCCATCCGGTAAGGATCTGTGGATCGGAGGCTGGAAATATACGGTACTGCCTACTCTGACCGGCTGTTTCAGTTACATTGCGACGTATGCCCGTCTTTTAAAGACTTCCATGCTGGATGTCATTAACCAGGACTATGTCCTGACCGCAGAATCCAAGGGTCTTAGCAGGGGAGCCATCATCCGCAAGCATATTCTGCGAAATTCCTTTATTCCGGTTATGACACAGCTGCCGATGTCTGTGGCAATGTGTATCACAGGTTCTTTCTTTATCGAAAGTATTTTTTCCATCCCCGGTATCGGCCAGTATTATGTAACGGCGGTAAACAATCAGGATCTGTCGATTGTTCTGGGAGAGACAGTTCTTCTGGCACTGCTTTATATTGTGGTTCTGTTTATCACAGATATTCTTTATGTAGTCGTTGATCCCCGGATTTCCATGCCGGGCAGCAGCAAGTAGGAGAGGAGGAAAGCTGATGTTAACACCTGATAAATTTAAAGTTGTAGGCTTTTCTCAGGAAGAAGCAAACCGGATTGACCGGCCTACGATCTCTTACTGGCAGGATGCCTGGAGACGACTGAAGAAAAACCCGGTAGCTATGGCTTCTCTTGGTGTACTGATCCTGATGGTTATTATGGTAATCATCGGACCCCATATCAGAGGCTATGACTACATTACGATGAATGTAATTGAGAAAAACCAGGGAGCCAGTGCAAAGTACTGGTTCGGAACCGATAACATGGGACGCGATCTTTTTTCTCGTGTCTGGGTCGGCGCAAGAGCTTCCATTCTGATCGCACTGGTGGCTACAGCCCTGAAGATGATTGTGGGAACCATTTACGGTGCGGTCATGGCTCATTTCGGCGGATGGGTGGATGACGTTATGATGCGGATCATCGAGGTGATCAACTCTATGCCGAGCCTTCTGGTAACGATTCTGATTATGATGGTTCTTGGCAACAATATGTTTGCTCTGCTGGTAGCACTCAGTATTACCGCATGGTGCAGCACCGCGCGTCAGGTCCGTGGTATGATCAAGCAGCTTCGGGAGTCGGAATATGTCTATGCCGCAGAAGTTCTTGGAGCAAAATCCTCAAGAATTATTCTGAAGCATTATGTGCCGAATATGCTCAGTATCCTGATTCTGGATGCGTCTACCGCAATTCCGCAGTTTATTTTCACTGAGGCAGGCCTCAGTTTCCTGGGAATCGGTCTGAAAGCGCCGGAAATCAGCCTTGGCGTATTGATTTCCCAGGGTCAGCAGACCATGGATTTCTATCCCAGTCAGCTGTTCTTCCCCTGCCTGGTGCTTTGTATTATTGTAATGGCATTTAACCTGCTGGGCGACGGACTCCGCAATGCACTGGATCCGCGTCTGCGTCAATAAGATAGGAAGGGCAGGAAAGAGCAATGAGTGAAAACAGTAAAATTCTCGAAGTAAAAAACCTGCGGGTTTCCTATCATACGTATGCCGGCGAAGTAAAATCGGTCCGCGGTGTCTCTTTTGATCTGGAGACAGGAAAAGCACTGGCGATCGTAGGTGAGTCCGGCTGCGGAAAATCCGTAACAGCAAAATCGATCATGGGCCTGATCAAAGGGCCGCAGGGCGAGATCAAAGAAGGAAGCGAGATCCTTTACAACGGGGAGAATATCCTCAAGTACGACAAAAAGAAATGGCAGGCCTACAAAGGCGGCGAGTGTGCCATTATTTTCCAGGATGCACTTGCATCGTTAAATCCGACGATGCGCGTGGGCAAACAGATTATGGAAAACCTGATGGTACATAAGCACATGAG
Source organism: Lachnospiraceae bacterium (assembly GCA_028727605.1). GTDB lineage: Bacteria > Bacillota > Clostridia > Lachnospirales > Lachnospiraceae > Fusicatenibacter. Next base: position 5,449 of record JAQYOA010000221.1, on the reverse strand, counting down.
CAAAAAAGAAGCGGCTGCAGAAGCTGTGGAAATGCTCCGTATGGTAGGGATCCCGGAGCCGGAGAAGCGTGTAAAGCAGTATCCGCATGAGTTTTCCGGCGGTATGCGTCAGCGTGTTATGATTGCAATCGCATTTGCCTGCGATCCGAAGCTGCTGATCTGTGATGAGCCTACAACGGCGCTGGATGTGACCATTCAGGGACAGATTCTGGATATCATCAAGGATCTGCAGAAAAAGCACAATACTTCCGTTATCATGATTACTCATGACCTGGGTGTGGTAGCAAATATCGCCCAGGATATTGCGGTTATGTATTCCGGTATGATTGTGGAGAAGGGAAAATGTGCCGATATTTTCTACAAACCGCGTCATCCGTATACCTGGGCACTGATTCAGTCAGTACCCCGTCTGGATCTGGAAAATAAACAGGAACTGGCTTCGATTCCGGGAACACCTCCGGATCTTCTGAATCCTCCGGTGGGATGTCCTTTCTGTACCAGATGTAAATACTGCATGCAGATCTGTAAGGAACAGATGCCGGAGACAACGGATTTCGGTGACGGACATGTGGCATCCTGCTGGCTGCACCATCCGATGGCACCCAAGGTTGAGATGCCCGATCTGAAGGGAGGACAGCGATGAGCGAAGAAAAAGAAGTGCTCCTTTCGGTGAGCCATCTGAAAAAATATTTTAAAGTCGGCAGAAATGCCACACTCAAAGCAGTGGATGACGTTTCTTTCCAGATTTACAAGGGAGAAACACTGGGAATGGTAGGTGAGTCGGGCTGCGGCAAGACCACCTGCGGACGAACCTGTATCGGTCTGTATGACAGAACAGACGGACAGGTGCTGTACGATGGAAAAGATGTGCACGCCATCAGCGGCAAAGACAAACAGAACTTCAAGAAAAAAGTGCAGATGGTATTCCAGGATCCGTATGGATCTCTGGATCCGCGTATGACAGTGGCGGAGATTATCGGCGAGGGAATCGATATTCACCATCTGGCAAAAAACAAACAGGAACGCCAGGATATGATTTATCATTACCTGGAGCTGGTCGGACTGAACTCTGAGCATGCAAACCGTTTCGTCCATGAATTCTCCGGCGGACAGCGTCAGAGAATCGGAATTGCTCGCGCCCTTGCGGTACAGCCGGAATTTATTGTACTGGACGAGCCGATTTCGGCGCTGGACGTATCGATTCAGGCTCAGATCGTGAACCTGCTGGTTGATCTGCAGAAGAAAATGGGACTTACCTATCTGTTTGTAGCGCACGATCTGTCCATGGTAAAACATATTTCCGACCGCGTGGCAGTTTTGTATCTTGGAACGCTGGTAGAGCTTACCACTTCCAGGGAACTGTATGAAAATCCGCAGCATCCGTATACACAGGCGCTGCTCTCAGCGATTCCGATTCCGGATCCGCTGATTGAGCAGGAAAGAGATGCGAAAAAAATCCGCCTGTCCGGTGAAGTGCCAAGTCCGATCAACACACCGCTCGGCTGTAAGTTCCGCGGAAGATGTCAGTATGCAACGGAGCAGTGCGCAAAGGAAATGCCGCCCCTTGTGGATATCGGAAATGAGCACTATGTAGCATGTTATCGCTGCATGAAGAAATAGCAAACGGTTTTGAAAGCATTCGTGATCTGCAGCAGATAGAAAAGTGGAGAGAACAAGATGATGAAAAAAGGAAAGCAGCTGGTCTGTGATTGTCTGAAAATCTTTGGAATCGGATTGGCCGCAGCCGCTGCGGCAGCAGTGTGTCTGTTTCTTGGCGGGTTTCTGATCGGAGATGCCAAAGTATTGTCCGGCCTGGAAGTGGTAAAGGATGGACTTCTTTTGATTTTCTCCCTGGGATTGTTTGTGCTTGCAGGGATGCTTCTGGCAAAAGGAAAAAAACCGGAGAAATTCACCGCCGATAATGGCTGGCGCGCACATTTCGCCCTCATAGGGCCGAAAACAGCACTGGGAATTGTATGTGTCGCTTTTCTCATACTTGCCAGTGCAGCCGATTATTTTTTGATGAAATGTTAAAAACGGGATTTTTCGCCCTGCGGGGCAGAAGAGTCATAAGATCGTCAGTCTCTTGTGGGGCTGGCGATTTTTTTGCCCCGGCGTACAGGTATAAAAAGGCGGTATCGCATTTTTCGTGTGTATGATTGGAATGGTGTCGCATAGGAAAAGAAAGACTTGAAAAATAAGGGGAAATCCAGTAGTATTTATGTATACAAAAAACGAAAATTCTTTACTATCCCGAAAGTTGGTGCAATTTATGAAACTGAGAGCTCTTGCAAAGATTAATCTTGGTCTTGATGTTGTGAGGAAGAGAGAAGATGGGTATCACGAAGTGCGTATGGTGATGCAGACAATTCAGATGTATGATCAGCTGGAAATTCTGCCAGGTGAAGAACCAGGCATCCGGATCCGCACGAATCTCCCGTATCTTCCCTGCAATGAAAATAATCTGGTGTATAAGGCTGCTCATCTTCTGATGGAGGAATTCGGTATTGAAGAAGGTGTTCAGATTCAGCTGAATAAGTTTATTCCGGTAGCTGCCGGTATGGCAGGCGGAAGTTCAGATGCGGCGGCGACGCTGGTGGGAATCAATAAGATTTTCCGGCTTGGGCTTTCTATGGAGGAGCTGATGGAGCGTGGTGTCCGGATCGGTGCGGATGTTCCCTACTGTGTGATGAGAGGAACTGCCCTGGCAGAAGGGATCGGCGAGAAACTGACGGCACTTCCGCAGATGCCGTTTTGCTATGTGCTGATCGGAAAGCCGGGAATTAATGTGTCGACGAAATTTGTTTACGGAAATCTGCATCTGGATGAGACGATTTGCCATCCGGATATCGACGGTATGATTCAGGCAATCCGTGATCAGGATCTGCGCGGGATCACAGACCGTATGGGAAATGTACTTGAGACAGTCACCTGTCCTGCCTACCCTGTGATTGATCAGATTAAGGAACACATGATGAAACACGGGGCAGTCAATGCGATGATGAGCGGCAGCGGTCCTACCGTTTTTGGAATTTTTGATGACAGGGAGAAAGCGCAGTACGCCTGTGAGAAGCTGAAAGAAAGCGGCCTTTCCAGGCAGACATTTCTCACGACGGTATCGAGAACGGGGGGCGGACGACATGGAGAAAAATGATTACGGAATGAAGATGGAGGATTATCAGTTCCTGCCTCTTCGGGATGTGGTATTTCATACATTGCGCCAGGCGATTCTGAAGGGAGAGTTAAAGCCGGGCGAGCGTCTGATGGAAATCAAGCTTGCCAATCAGCTGGGGGTATCCCGGACACCGATCAGAGAAGCGATTCGTATGCTGGAACTGGAAGGTCTGGTGATTATGGTGCCGAGAAAGGGTGCCCAGGTGGCAAAGATTACCGAGAAAGACCTGAAGGATGTCCTGGAAGTACGGCTTGGACTGGAGGATCTGGCAACCCGTCTGGCATGCCAGAGAATCAGCCGGGAGCAGCTGGAAGAACTGTGTCGTGCCTCGAGAAATTTTGAAAAGCTGCTGAATTCGGATGATCTTCAGGCTCTTGCGGAGGCAGATGTGGCATACCATGATGTCATTTACAAGGCAACGGGAAATCCGAGACTGATTCAGCTTTTGAACAATCTTCGGGAACAAATGTACCGCTACCGGATCGAATATCTGAAGGATTCCAAAGTCCGTCGTTCACTGGTAGAAGAACATGACGCTATCTTTGGCAGCATAAAAAAAGGAGATTCAAAAGGGGCCCAGCAGATGATCCGTGAGCATATCGAACGGCAGCAGGAGAGCATCATGCAGTCCATGCGCGCTCAGAATCAGGAAGATCATTGAAAAAGAGAACGAAAAGAATAAATATTGTGAAACGGGAAAACCTGTTACAGTGCCAAACGTGTTCTGTAACAGGTTTTTATTAGTTTGCCGGGAGGTATCGGAAGGTGGAAAAACAGGAGACGAGAGTTTCAGAGAAGCTTGGGGAAAATGAGGAGTACCTTCGCAGGTGCTGCTGTCAGTGTGACGATATTATTATCAGCCCCATGTGGCTTGGAAAAGAGAAAAAAATCCGGGCGTTTCTGATTTATGTGGAGGCGACTGTAAGCAATGTGACATTGGAGGACTCGGTGATCGGACGTGTGATCAGCCGTCTTTGTGAAATCCCGTCTGATCAGCTTTTGTCGTTTTTGACGGACAACGCGCTTGGGATTTCAGATACGACACCGTTTGAGACTATGGAAGATGCTCTGGCCTCCGTGATGGCTGGAAACGCAGTATTTTTTCTGGATGGATATGACCGGGCTGTGAAGATTTCCGCAAAGGGATATCCGAATATGGGAGTGCAGAAGGCGGAGTCGGAAAAGGTGCTGCGGGGTTCCAGAGAGGGATTTTCCGATTCGGTCAAGACCAATACGGCACTGATTCGGAAGCGGCTGCGGACTGCCGATCTGAAAGTGGAGGAAATTCACTGCGGGGTGAGATCCGATACGGTACTTGCGCTGGTTTATGCAAAAGAGCTGATTTATCCGAAATTTCTGGAAGAGATGGAAGAGCGGATTTCTTCTTTTGAGATCGACGGTATTTTGGACAGCGGCGTGATCGAGCAGCTCTGCGAGCGGCACTGGATGTCACCGTTTCCGCAGTTTGAGACAACGGAACGCCCGGACCGGGCTGCCATGGAGATTCTGAACGGAAGAATTATCCTGCTCTGCGATAATTCCCCGGTGGGTATTCTTCTTCCCACGACATTTGAAAGCTTTCTGAAAGTCAGTGAGGATCGGTATCACCATTTTTTTATGGCATCCTTTGAACGGCTGCTTCGGTATGGCGCGATGTTTCTGTCCCTTCTGATCTCGGGAGGATATCTGGCGGTTACCAGATTTCACACGGGAGTTCTGCCTACAAATCTGCTTCTGTCTTTTGCGGAGGCCAGAAAAGGTGTTCCCTTTCCGGGCGTGATTGAGATTCTTCTGATGGAACTGGCATTTGAACTGATCCGTGAGGCAGGAGTGCGAATGCCGGGTCCTTTGGGCGGAACCATCGGTATTGTAGGCGGACTGATTATCGGTGACGCGGCGGTATCGGCGAATCTGGTAAGTCCTATGGCTGTCGTCGTGGTGGCCGTAAGCGCTCTGTGTTCCTTTGCGATACCGAATGAAGAATTTTCCGCTCCGTTTCGGCTGCTGAAATTCGGATTTATTTTTCTCGGCGGCTATCTTGGGATTTTTGGAATTGTGCTGGGATTGTTTGTACTTCTGGGACATCTGGCGGGACTTACCAGCTTTGGGATTCCATATCTGATGCCGTATGTGGGAGGCGGACTTTCCGAACTTGGAAAAGAGTATGATCAGGTGGTGAGAGGGCCTATGAGAAATATGAGAGTTCGGCCTGTTTTTTCAAGACGGGATCAGAGGATACGTCTTCGCATGAGCGGGAACAAACAGGGGGAGAAG